>JBAXQC010000003.1:0-78414 GCA_037131955.1 Bacteroidota bacterium | reverse complement strand
GACAAAGCTATTTTAATCAAGTCTTTTGGTTGCATGCTTCCCAAATGCATCTTGCCAATTCTAATTCTTTTTAAGTTAATAACCTCTAAGTTTAACTTATAACACATTCTTCTTATCTGTCTATTTTTTCCCTCTGTTAATATTATTCTAAAACAGTAATCATCTAACTTATGCACCAAACATTCTTTGGTTTTCTTTCCCATTATTTCTACTCCACAACTCAATTGAGAAATTACATCGTTGTTCAATTCCTTGTCCACAGCAACAAGATATTCCTTTTCAACATTTTTTAGCGGAGAAATTATAGTGTTGTATAATGCACCATTATTAGTAAGTAACATTAATCCCTCAGAATCTTTATCTAATCTTCCAATTGGAAAAAATTTACTGGTAATTCCGGTAGATTCGTACAAGTTATTATCAATATTTTTATTCATTGTACTCTCTACTCCTCTTGGTTTATAATAGGCGAAATAGAAATAATCTGATTTTAATTGTAGGCAAACACCATTAACTTCTATAGAATTTTTATATGTAATTTTTTGTTTTTGAACCGCAGGAATATTGTCTATCAAAACGGTGCTTTCTTCAATTAACTTTTTTACTTCTTTACTGGATTTATTAAGTTTTTGAATTAAAAAAGCATTAATCCTCATTTACTTTTTGTTTATAGTTTTAATACATGCAAAACAACAAATATTTTGATTGAAACTTATACAATGTTTTAAAAACATAAACTATATTTACGCTGTAAATAATTAATAAAAAATGCCTAAGATTTCAGACAAAGCAATTACAATGCCGGCTTCACCAATACGTAAATTGGTTCCATTTGCAGAAAAAGCAAAAAAAGAAGGAAAAAAAATATATCACTTAAATATTGGTCAACCTGATATTGAAACTCCTGAGGTAATGCTCAATGCAATAAAAAACTTCCCTTATAAAATTGTTGAGTATAGCCATAGCGCAGGAATTGAAAGTTACAGAAGAAAATTAGCAACTTATTACAGTAAGTTTGGAATAAATGTAACTTACGAAGAAATAATTATTACTACAGGTGGTTCTGAGGCAATTGAAATTGCAATGATCACTTGTTTAAACGAAGGCGATGAGGTACTTATTCCTGAGCCGTTCTATGCCAACTACAATGGATTTTCAAAACAAGCTGGAGTAATTGTAAAACCTGTCCGTTCGTTTATAGAAACTGGATTTGCACTTCCTGCAATAGAAGAATTTGAAAAACAAATTACACCAAAAACTAAGGCTATTATGATTTGTAATCCGGGAAATCCAACCGGATATTTATATTCTAAACAAGAATTAGAATCATTAAAGAATCTTGTTTTGAAATATGATTTATATCTTTTTTCGGATGAGGTATACAGAGAATTTTGTTACGATGGAAAAGAGTACATTTCTGTTATGCACCTTAAAGGAATTGAACAAAATACAATACTCTTAGATTCCATTTCAAAGAGATATAGTGCATGTGGTGCACGAATAGGAGCTTTAATTTGCAAAAACAAAGAAGTAATGGCAGGTGCTTTAAAATTTGCACAAGCTAGGTTAAGTCCTCCAACATTTGGACAATATGCAGCAGAAGCTGCAATTGATACTCCAAAGGAATATTTTGCAAACGTAAAAAAAGAATATGTGGCCCGCCGAGATTATGTTATAGAGAGATTAAATAAAATGAGTGGCGTATTTTGTCCGAAGCCTTCGGGTGCCTTTTATTGTATTGCTAGTTTACCGGTTGATAATTCTGATAATTTCTGTCAGTGGTTATTAGAAAGTTTTAATTATAACAACCAAACAGTTATGCTTGCACCTGCCTCGGGTTTCTATTCTACGCCAGGTGCTGGAGAAGACGAAGTTAGAATTGCTTATGTCTTAAATTTAGATGATTTAAAAAATGCAATGGACTGCCTGGAGGAAGCATTGAATAAATATCCAGGAAGTACAAAATCTAAAAAATAATTTTTTGTGCAGCATCCTTTAAGTTTTTCAAATTTTAAAATAATACTTGCAAGTGGTTCTCCAAGACGGAAGGAGCTTTTATTAAATCTAGATATTCCATTTACCATAAAAGTTAAACCAACAGACGAGATTTTTCCAGCACATTTAAAAGCAGATGAAATTGCAGTGTACCTTTCAAAAAAGAAAGCAGATGCCTTTATTAACGAATTAAATGACAACGAAATTATTATTACCGCCGACACAATTGTTTGGCTCAATAATGAAGTTCTAAACAAACCGATCAATGCTGATGAAGCCAAAACAATGCTAGTTAAATTATCGGGTAAGTGGCATACAGTTTATACAGGAGTAACAATTTTAAAAAAAAGTATATCTTATTCTTTTTATGACGAAACTAAAGTGAAGTTTAAAGATTTGGATGAAAGAGAAATTGACTATTATATTCAAAAGTATCAACCACTTGATAAGGCAGGAGCCTATGGAGCTCAAGATTGGATTGGTTTAATAGCAATTGAAAGATTAGAAGGCTCCTACTTTAACGTTATGGGATTGCCGGTAGAAAAAGTTTACAACGAATTAAAAAGATTAATTCAATAAAATAATAATGAAAGATAATATAAATAAAGTAGCGGAATTTCATACAACATTTAATATTGGAAATAACCACTCTCCTACTTTAATTTCTGAAGCAGAAAGTAAATTAAGATTTGATTTACTAAAGGAAGAAAATGAAGAATACTTGGAAGCTTGTAAAAATGGCAATTTAGTGGAGATTGCAGATGCTTTAGGAGATGTTTTATACATTGCTTTTGGAACTATATTAAGGCATGGTTTACAAGATAAAATTCAAGATATTTTTGATGAAATTCAAAATTCCAACATGAGCAAATTGGATGAAAACGGAAAGCCAATTTACCGTGAAGATGGTAAAGTTTTAAAAGGCAAAAATTATTTTAGACCTGATATAAAAAAAATACTAGAACAATAAATCTATTCTTCTTTAAAAAATTTTACTTTATCTAAGTCTAAAATCGTAACATCTTTGTAATAGTAGTGAAGTATCTCATTCATCAAGAATGCTTGCTTTGCCATATTTATAGCACCTTCTTGGCAGAGTCCAATGCCGTGTCCAAATCCTTTTCCAGAGAACAACAATTTATCGTCATTGTCAACAATTGAAAAGAATGTAGATTTAAATCCCCAATCTAATCTAATTTCTTTCAAGGGTATTTTTATTTTATCTACTTGATACAAAGTTTTTCTTTCTATTTGAATAAAAGAGAAATTTGAAGGCAAATCCAATGAATCTAAATTAGAATTTTTCTTGAGTATATATTTTTTCCATTCCTCTTTAGAAATAATTTTTTCCCATTTTGCATTTCGTTGTTTTAAACAAAAACTGTCTTTTTTAGATTTTAAGCCAAAAGAAGGTCTGTTCCAAACATCTTCGGCGTTGCATGTTTCGCCGCCACAATTAGAATGAAATGCACATGTAATTAAATTTAAATCGTTGTCCATTAACACCACATTTTTTGTAAGCAAAGCACCTTTTTGAATATCTGGATTTGACATGCTTTTACCTTTATACACTTGGCAATGTTCTTTGTCGCAAACATTATAATCTTCCAATTCGTGTCGTCTTAAATGCCCTAAAATATAAGTTCTACAAATTATACTTTGCACTTTATAATACTCTAAAGGCAATCTTTGACCTGCTTCGGCTTCAACAACTCCTGCAATATAATCTTCCAGTTCTAGAGCATTTAAAATTTTGATGTTACAATAGAAATTAAAAAACTCAATTCTTCCTTCATATAAATCACTTTCAATTATTGGCTGAACACTTTTTATTCTATACGTACATCCGTAACCGTTAAAAAAAACAATTCGTTTGGCTCTCCTAACTATATTTTGATTACTGCTAAATAGTATTGAATCGTCATCGGCCACTAATTGATATATTGTTCCGCTGCTTTGCGATTCAATGGTATCATTGTCTATGCAAATTCTGTAATTTAAATTTAGAGGCTGTACTTCTATAATTTGTAATTTTTTTTCACTGAACACATTTACTAAAACATTTTCTGCAATAGAACTATTAAAAAGGAAAATTAAAAAAACAAATAGTCCTTTTGACATACTCTTTTAGTATAAAAATTTCTTGCGAGCAAAATCCACAGCAATTTTTGCTGCATTTGCTGAGGCTCCGCTATTACCTAGTTTATTAATTAAGTAATCATATTCAGATAATATTCTATTTCTATTTTCTGTTTCATTGATTCTGTTTAATGCTAAAAGAATTTCTTTGCTGTTGCACTTCTCTTGTATTAATTCTTCCACAATGGCTCTGTCCATTATTAAATTTACCAATGAAATGTATTTTAATTTTACTAAAGATTTTGCAATGAGATAAGACAGTCGTCCTCCTTTGTAGCATACTACCAAAGGAACTCTAAACAATGCAGTTTCAAGGGTTGCGGTTCCTGAAGTAACTAAAGCACAACTGGCAATTTGTAACAATGAGTATGTTTTATTTTGCCAAAGCTTTACATTTTTGTTGCCAATAATTTTGTTGTAAACGTCAATGGGAATAGATGGAGCACAAGAAACAATAATTTCAAATTCTGATTTTTGCAATGCTGCTCCCAACATTTCAGGCAATATACTTTCAATTTCTTGAATTCTGCTTCCTGGTAGTAATGCTAAAATTGGTTTTTCTGAAGAATAAGATTTTATTGGATTTTTATTAAATTCCTCTATGGCATCTAAAAGTGGATGTCCAACATACTCTGCATCCACATCAAATCTTTTGTAAAATTCTTTTTCAAATGGAAGTATAACCACTACCTTATCTATAAACTTTTTAATTATTTCTACTCGTGATGTTTTCCAAGCCCATATTTGAGGAGAAATATAATACATAGTTTTATGGTTATTTTCCTTTGCAAATCTTGCAATTCGCAAATTAAATCCAGGATAGTCAACAAGTATTAATACATGAGGTTTGTAGGCAGAAATGTCTTTTTTACAATAATCAATGTATTTTAATATTTTACTAATGTTCTTTAGCACCTCCCAAAACCCCATAAAAGCTATGTGTTTGTAATGAGTAACCAAAAAAGCACCTTCATTTTCTACCAAATCTCCACCCCAGGCTCTAAAGTTGGCTTCAGGATCTAATTTTTTTATTTCTTTTATTAAATTGGAAGCATGCAAATCTCCGGAGGCTTCACCAGAAACGATATAATATTTCATTCAAATAATTTAATCATTATTTTATGCTAACACCCTGCTGTACAATGATGCAAACAAAGATTTTCCATCCGTATTAAAAAGTTCTTCATCAGCAGCTCTTTCGGGATGTGGCATCATTCCAAAAACATTTTTATTAGAGTTGCAAATGCCAGCAATATTTTCAATCGAGCCATTTGGATTTGATTCCATACTAATATCACCTTCTTTATTGCAATAACGGAATAGTATTTGCGAACTATTGTTTAAATCTTTTAAAGTTTTATCGTCACAATAAAATCTACCTTCGCCATGTGCAATAGGAATTTTTAATGCTTTATCCATATCTACTAAATTGGTGAGAATGGAATTAGATGTTTGTGATTTTATGTAAACATTTTCGCAAATAAATTTATTGTTGTTATTCTTAAGAAGAGCACCTGGTAGCAAGTGCGATTCACACAAAACTTGAAACCCATTACAAACGCCAAAAATAATGCCACCTGCATTTGCAAATTTTATAACTTCTTCCATAATTGGAGAAAACCTTGCAATGGCGCCACTCCTTAAATAATCTCCATAAGAAAAACCGCCCGGCAAAATTATTACATCGCAATTCTGCAAATCATTGTCTTTGTGCCACAATTCTACAACTTGCTGACCCATTAATTTTCCAACAACATAAATCATATCTCGATCACAATTAGAGCCGGGGAAAATTACTACTCCTGTTTTCATAATGTATTATTAAATTTTTAAATTTTTTTTATGTATAATTTTGTGTAATAAATAATTAAAGTTGTAAGCCCAACAAAAAATAATGTTGCAGCAATCATTCTAAAATCTACTTCAATAAACTCGCCAATCATCCAAACTGAATTTGCAAGAATCCAAAAGCAAACAGCAAAATTATGAATTGCCTCGGAATAAAAATTTCTTGAATTCCAAAAAATAACAATTGCTAAAGATACAGTTGGCAAAACCATGAATAAAGCAAGCCATTTTATTTCCAATGACCAACAAAAATCTTTTATCAACCAAAAAAGAATGTGAATATTTTCTTGTTTTTTAATTTGAGAAATTTTCATCTTACTCAAATGAAATTAGCAATTGATTTTTTTCAACGGCTGTTCCTTTTTTTGCAACTATTTTTTTTACAATTCCATCCGAAGGAGATTTTAGATTGTTTTCCATTTTCATTGCTTCTAAAACAATTAAAACATCGCCTTTTTTAACTGTACTTCCCTCGTTTACTTTAATATCCAAAACCATGCCTGGCATTGGAGCTTTTATCTCGTTTATTTTTTTTGAATTTAATGTATCCAAACCCATGCTTTGTAATAAAAAGTCCATTTTATCTTTAAGTTCGGTTTCGTATATGGTTCCATTAACTTTTATTTTAAACGTTTTTTCTTGAGCATTCTTATCAACAATTTCTGCATTGTATGATTTGTTGTTTAATAAAATATGAAAGTTTTTTTCACCTGCTAAATCTATGTTAACTAAATTGTTGTTAACAAACCATGAATTATTTTTTTCATTGTTCTTTTCAACCTCAAATTCAGTATTTTTATTAATTTTTATTTTATACATTGTGTAAAATTTTCAGAGCTCAATTTTAAGAATAATGATTAAAAGTAAAGCTATAATTTATTTAAAAGTAATAAGATTTTTAGATTCTTACCAATTGATATTCAAGTCAAAGGTAAAGTTTTTATTTTTATTACTTTTAACCTATTCTTCACAAAATTCTGAGAGCACCTTTAAGAACAAAACAAAAATGCTTAAAAGTTCCTCCGATACACAAAAATATGACAATAACGTAATTATTTTAAATGATTTAACGAGTTATATCAGAACGGTGATACAAGAAAAATTAATTAAAAATAAAAGCAAAGTAGATTCATTGAGCAACGAATTGGAACTTCTATCTCGTTCAATTGGTGCAATAATAGAAAATGCTTTTTTGATTAATTGGCACAGGAGTAAAAAATTTAAAGTATATAAAAACAGTTTAAGTGTTGCTAAAAAAATTGCTGTAGTATGATAAATCTGGAAAACGAGATTGTACCACATAGAACTGCAAAAAATGTTTCTACTCAAGAAGAATATAAATTTATTTTTGAACCTTTAATTTATTTTTCAATATTTTCTTTTCCACTAACTCTGGATGAGATTTTTGAATACAATCAGTCATCAAAAACAAAGGAAGAAATTAAAAAAGCCTTGGATATTTTAGTAGCAAAACATCTTATTTATAATACTTCAAAATATTATCAATTAGAAGAGAATTTAAATCAAATAAACAACAGATTAATTGGAGAAAACAACTACAAAAGAAAAAAAAAGAGGATAAAAAATGTTGTTAAACTTATTGCAAGTTTTCCATATGTTGAGAGTATAAATTTAAGTGGATCGCTCTCTAAAGGAGTTTGGGGTAAAGAGACCGACATCGATTTTTTTATTATTACTAAAAAAAACAAATTGTGGCTTTGTAGAACTCTCCTCATCCTTTTTAAAAAAATATTTTTGTTCAACAACAAAAAATATTTCTGCATCAATTATTTAATTTCTGATGATAATCTTATTATTCCAGATAAAAATATTTTTACAGCTACAGAAATTTCTACTTTACAAAACGTTTATGGTACTTCAATTTTTGAACTGTTTATAAAAGAAAATAATTGGTCTAAAAGTTTCTTACCCAACACCATTCAAAAAGAATCATGGAACATTAAGCCTTTCACCAGCATTTTTAAAAAAATAGTTGAGAATATTTTTTCTGATTATTTTTCTAATAAGATAGACACATTTCTGCTAAACCAAACATTAAAGCGGTGGAAAAATAAATTTGGTTCCTTAAATAAAAATAATTTTGACCTAAATTTTAGGTCATTAAAATCTAGTTCCAAGCATCATCCCAGAGGATTTCAGAATGTAGTTTTGGGAAAATATAATAAAGGTATATCTGAATATTGCAAGAAATGAAAGTATTAATAACACATTCCTACTTTTTAAGATTTGATCCAAAGCAAGAAAAAATAATGCAACCATTTCCTCCGCTTGGAACCATTTACGCTGCAAAAGTATTAAGAGATTGTGGCGCAGAAGTAGTTTTCTACGATTGTATGTTTGAACATTCCGAAGAAAACATTTTTAGTATAATTGATTCTATGCAACCAGATTTATTTTTAATTTGTGATGATGGATTTAATTACTTAACAAAAATGTGTCTTACGAACATGCGAGAAGCATCTGTAAAAATGATTGCGTATGCATCAAAAAGAAATATTTTTTCAATGGTGGCAAGTTCAGATTCTACTGACCATTTTCAAAAATATTTAAAAGCAGGAGCCTCAGTAGTTTTTTTGGGTGAGATTGAACAATCTTTAAAAGAATTTTACTTAAAATACATTTCCAACGAAATATGGCAAACAGTTAATGGCATTGCGTTTAACAATGAATTAGCTATAAAAATAAATGATAAAAGAGAAGTTATTAAAAATATTGATGAGCTTGGGTTACCAGCATGGGATTTGATAGATATTGAACTTTATAAAGGTAAATGGAAAAATAAAAACGGATATTTTACATTAAACTGTGCCACTACAAGAGGCTGCCCATACAAATGCAACTGGTGTGCAAAACCTATCTATGGCAACCGATATAATTCTAGATCGCCAAAATTAGTTGTAGAAGAACTAAAAATTTTAGTAAATAAATTTGGAGCCACAAATATTTGGTTCTGTGATGATATTTTTGGATTAAAACCAAATTGGGTAAAAGAATTTGCAGATATAATTGAAAGCGAAAATTTAAAATTTGAATACAAAATTCAATCAAGAGTTGACTTATTATTGCAACCAGATTATTTGGATGATTTAAAACGCTCAGGTTGCAAAACTATTTGGGTAGGTGCAGAATCTGGTTCTCAAAAAATTCTTGATGCTATGGATAAAGGTACAAAAGTTGAACAAATTAAGTTGGCCTGCCGCTTGATGAAAGAAAAAGAAATTGAACCAGCATTTTTTTTACAATTTGGCTATCTAGGCGAAGATTGGAGCGATATAGAAAAAACAATTGAAATGCTGGAGGACTGTATGCCAAATGATATTGGAATTTCTATTTCATATCCATTGCCCGGAACTAAATTTTACGACAAAGTAAAAGATCAATTAAGCGAAAAACAAAACTGGTCACATTCAGACGACCTCTTGCTCATGTTTAAAAATACATATCCTCCAGAATTTTATCGTGTATTGCATAGCTATGTTCACAAAAGATTTAGAAAAAAAGAAAATATAAATAAAGTAAAATCATACCTAAAAGATAAAAACTTTAAAATTGAATTAAAAAATATTTTGTTACCAATTTATTACAGTATGATGCAATCCTATTATAAAAGAAAATTAGATGCATTCAAATAACATTAATATATCTCCTTTTGATAGTGAAGCTCTAATTTATGACCAAAATTTTACCTACTCCAAAATTGGAAAAGCCCAAAGAGAAATTGTTTGGACTCACCTTTCAAACTTAATAAAATATGCAAAAATAAAGTCAGTATTAGAAGTTAATTGTGGTACCGGTGAAGATGCATTATTTTTAAATAAAAAAGAGATTTCTGTTTTGCCCACAGATGTATCAGAAAAAATGGTTGAATTAGCCAATGAAAAATTAAAAAAGAATGGATTTAATTGTAATGCAAAAACTTTAGATATAAGAAGTATAGATTCTAAAATTTCAGAGAACAAGTTCGATTTAATTTTTTCGAATTTTGGAGGATTAAATTGTATAAGAGAACAAGAATTAAAATTGTTTTTCAAAGATTCTTCGCATCAATTTAAGGATAAAAAAAACTATTTTTTAGTATTTATGGGAAAACATTGCCTGATGGAGAAATTGTACTTTTTAAGCAAATTAAAGTTCTCTAAAATAAACAGACGAAGTACCAATGAAATAACACATGCAAAATTAAAACACGAATCTATTGAAACACTATTTTACTCTAAACAACAAATAAAAAAATGTTTGCCAAATGATTTAAAAATTGTTTCAAGCTATCCAATTGGTTTTTTTATACCACCATCCTATTTAGAATCATTTTTTGCGCCAAGAGAAACAATTTTAAACATACTAAAAAAAATGGAAATCTTAATAAACAAATTTTCATTTTTAAGTAATTATTCAGATCATTTTATAATTCATATTTCAACAAATGATTAACTCTCCAAAAGTATTACTTACTCATGCTTACTATTTAGCTAGTGACGAAAAGGAATCAAAAATAATGAAACCTTATCCTCCTTTGGGAATATTATATTTAGCCGCCTATCTAGAAAAAAAAGAAATAGCTACAGATGTTATAGATTCTACATTTATTGATTTTGAAAAACACATAGAACTAATTAAAAATAATGCTCCAGATTTTATTGGCATTTATACTAATTTAATGACAAAAATAAATGTTCTTAAACTAATTAATGCCATAAAAAACGAACCGAAATTAGTTCATACAAAAATAATTTTAGGTGGTCCGGAGGTAAAATTCAATTCCACAAATTTCCACAACAACGGCGCTGAATTTATTGTAAAAGGAGAAGGCGAAGAAACATTTCATGAGTTGATTTCTAATATTTGGGCAAATAAAACTATCAAAACTATTCAAGGTTTATCCTTTATTGAAAATGGAAATATTACAGAGAATGAAGACAGGAAAAAATTGCTGGACATGGATTCTCTTCCATCTCCTGCTAGAGAAAAAATAAATTTACAATTGTATTTTAATGCATGGAAAGAAAAGCATGGAGCAAGCACAATTTCAGTGAGTACAATGAGGGGATGTCCATACACTTGCAAGTGGTGCAGTAGAGCGGTTTACGGCCAATCATACCGCAGAAAAAATGCCAAACTTGTGGTGGATGAATTACAAAAGATTCAAAATCAATATAAGTTTGATACGATTTGGTTTGTGGACGATGTTTTTACAGTTAGCCACAAATGGCTTTTAGAATTTACAAATGAAATTACGAATAGAAAAGTAAAAATAAAGTACGAATGCATTACTCGTGCAGATAGGATGAATGAAGATGTAATTAAACTTCTAAAACAATCTGGTTGCTATCGGGTATGGATTGGCGCAGAAAGTGGTTCTCAAAAAGTTATTGATTTGATGGATAGACGGGTAGATGTAAATCAGGTGAGAGAGATGATAATTGAAACTAGAAAAAATGGGATAGAAGCAGGCACATTTATAATGCTAGGCTATCCTGGCGAAAAGGAATACGACATTATTGAAACTTTAAATCATCTTAAAATATCTAACCCCGATTACTTTACAATAACAACAGCTTATCCAATAAAAGGAACTGAATTGTACTTAGAAAACGAAAGTGAATTCATAAATTCACCAGATTGGGCCAGTAGTTCCGACAGAGATATTAAACTGAAAACTGAATATTCAAAAAAATATTATCAATACGCTGTAAGATGGATTAACAATGAAATGAAATTATTAAAATCTAAAAGCAATCAAATAAATTTATCTGCTTCACAACATTTAAAGCTGTATATAAAATCTAAATTGTCGCGAAGTTTAATGAGAATTTACAAATAAATATTAATTACTAACTTTTAATCAAACCAGCATAATCTGCCAAATAATCAAAAGCAGGCGTAAGCTCACCATCTTTACAAATACTTGCTCTTTCTATTAATTTTGTTTCGTCTTTAACGAACAAATTTGGTAAAACTTTTTCAATCAATTCTTTTCCAAAATCCATAGAAGCATCTCTAGGCAATTCGCAAGGCAAATTATCTACTGCCATCATTGTTATTGCTCTATTGCTGAATGCATCTTCAATTTCTTCAGTTATTGGATTATAACCGTAAAAAGGTTCATCAATGGTAGATGCTTTTAGTGTGCTTGGAACTGCACCATTTATATCGCAAGAAATATCAGATATTACATTAATTCTAAATTCAGACGATTGCATGTCTTTCTTAGAAAATAATATTGGTGCTTTTGGATTCCAAAAACTACAGTGCATGAGCAAATCGCAATATCTTGTATACTTTAAAAATGTAGATCTAAATTGCTCCGGATATTTGTAAAATCTTTCGGTGCTCCATGGCGAACCATCAATAGGTTCGTTGTAATTATTTGAGTGTAATTGG
Organism: Bacteroidota bacterium; assembly: GCA_037131955.1. GTDB lineage: Bacteria > Bacteroidota > Bacteroidia > UBA4408 > UBA4408 > CAIMMJ01. Next base: position 66,030 of record JBAXQC010000003.1, on the reverse strand, counting down.
CAATAAGTAGCTTCTCTAAACGAGTAATGAGTAAATTCAAAGGGTGTAATTCTTCTGATTCCTAAAAGACCCAAAAGTTCTATCGCTCCATTTGCCACTCTTCCATTTCCAGTTACAATAATCTTAATATTTGGCAGTCTAACTTTTCTAAGTTCATCTCTTAATTCATTTTTATCGTAACAATCGTGGGCTGGTTTAATGTAGAATAAACCGTAACGTAAACCGTAAGCCCTAATTCCGTTATAAGCACCAACTATTCCTGCATAATGCCCAAAGCCAATAATTCTATTGTTGTTTTCATCAGTTAAACATTCATAATCTACCATTTGAATTTTCTTCTCAATCAAAACCTTCATTAACTTCTCGTTATGTGGCTGTTTTTTGATGGTATGCGAAAAGAAAAAATATTTTTTACTGGGGATCAATAAATCTTTAGGCACTTCTTTAACACCAAATAAAACATCACAATCACTGATATCTTCAATTAATTTTATTCCTGCGGCAAGGTATTCCTCGTTAGTAAAACAACGCTGAAAACTTGGTTGAACAACTAACTCTTTTTTAAAATATTCCTTTATATAACCGCACTGTTCTGGAGAGAACGGAACTCTTTTATCTACCGGTAATTTTTCTTCTCTTATGATTCCTATTTTCATTTATTAATTATTGTATAACACTAATTTGGAGCGCCAAGTTAGGCATATTAGTTTAAAATATAATAAAAATAATTACTTAATTAGATTTTATAATGCTGAATTACAGTTTTTTATATTATTTTTGCTTTGCAGATGTAACTAATTTACATTAAAATTATCTCAACAATAAATGCATCAAAAAGAATGACAGTTACAGAGTACAATAGTGCAGTTGATGAGTTTTCTGATGGACTTTTTAGGTTTGCCCTTAAAAATACCAACAACTATGAAGGCTCAAAAGATATTGTACAAGAAGCATTTACCAAATTATGGGAAAAAAGAGAAAATGTAAATTCCGAAAAAGTAAAATCATATCTATTTACAACAGTGTATCACATGATTATTGATTTTACTAATAAAGCAAAAAGAAAAGTTGGACTAAAAGAAGTAAAATTTCAATCTTCGAGTAATGACAGTGCATATAAAGGTCTATCGAGAATTTTGGATGAAGCACTTTCTAAATTACCCGAAATTCAAAAATCTGTTATTCTGTTAAGAGATTATGAAGGTTATTCTTATGAACAAATTGGCGAGATAACAGGCCTCTCGGAATCACAAGTTAAAGTTTACATCTATAGAGCGAGAGTAACATTAAAAGAATTTATTGTTACTCTAGAAAATGTTTTGTAATAAAATGATAAATTTAGAGAACTACGAAATATATATTATTGATTATCTAGATGGAAACCTAACTAGTTTGGAGGTTGATAATCTATTGGCTTTTTTAGATTTGCATCCTTCAATAAAAGATGATTTTTATGCTATTTCTCAATCAACTTTAAGTAGGCTAAAAAGCTTAGATAGTTATCCTGAAAAAGAAAAACTAAAAAAGAATTACCAAGGAGAAATAAATAAAAATAATATTTCTGAGTTTCTTGTTAGTAAATTAGAAAATAATTTAAATCCTCCACAAGAAAACGATTTAGATAATTATTTTCTATTTTTTCCTGAAGCAAAAAACGAATTAGAAATTTTTAAAAAAACTAAACTAATAGCCGACCTCTCACTTAAATTTCCTTTAAAGGATAGTTTATACCGAAAAGAAATCTCGAAGTATTATTATTACAATAGAATTGCAATTGCAGCTATTATAATTCTTGCAATTGGATTTGCGTTTAAATTTTATGATAATGAAAATAAAAATTCAAATAGTACTGAGATAGCTTTAGCTAAGTCTCACAATACATCCAAGGAAATTAAACCTTCAATTGAAGTTGAATCTAAAGTTAAAATTTTATCAACTGTTAAAAATGATGACATAGCACAAGAAAAATTTAATGCAAAATCAACCATTAAATTCGAGCCAAAAATTGAGAGAGCAACTAGAATAGAACGACAAATTTTACCAACACTTGAAATGAAATTTGCCTCCATAATATTTACTCCATCTAATAAAATAGAGTTAGCAAAAGGCAGCGATGCTATAAATATTCCAATGCCAATTAAAAATACAATTGAAAATGAAACTGAGCAACAAAATAATTTTCTAAGTCCAAAAGAATTATTGTTTACAAAAATAAAAAATGTTGCAAAAAAATCTATTCAAACAGATAATCCAGAAGAAAATGAAAAAGAATTAAGAGGATCAGATTTAACAGCACTTTTAGTAACAGGTATTAATGAACTTACTGGTGCAGAAATTAAAATTATTAACAACGATAACAGCAAAGGTATTGCACTTGGAAATAATGAGAGTATTGAAGTAGGCAGAGGAAAATGATTTAACTTACACATCATTACTTTTTTAAATTTAATCCTACTAAATCATTGAAAGAACATTCTACACATATCATTAAGAAAAAAAATATTTTTATAGTTGGCAGTGTTTGGCCAGAACCTCAATCTTCGGCTGCGGGATGGCGTATGATGCAACTAATAAATGGTTTTAAAAACGAAGGTTATGAAATTTTTTTTGCCAGTGCTGCCAACGATAGTTTAAACTCAATTGACTTTGAAAAAGAATCTATAGTAAAAATAAATATTGAACTAAATAATTCTAGTTTTGATAAAATTGTTAAAGAAATAAATCCAACAATTGTGATGTTTGACAGGTACATTACCGAAGAACAATATGGATGGAGAGTTACAGAAAATTGCCCACAAGCATTAAAAATTTTAGATACAGAAGATTTACATTTTTTAAGAAAAGCTAGAGAGCATGCCGTGAAAAATTCTTCAGAATTAAATCTTTATACAGATGTTGCCAAAAGAGAAATAGTAAGCATTCTTAGATGTGATGTTTCCTTAATTATTTCGGAATATGAATTTAAATTATTGAATAATAGTTTTAATATTTCAGCAGACTTATTGCATTACTTGCCATTTCTAGAAAATGAAATCGACAATAAAATAATTGAACTTTTACCCAAATATTCTGAAAGAAGTAATTTTATTAGCATAGGTAACTTTTTACATAACCCTAATAAAGACAGTATTGAATTTTTAAAGAATGAAATTTGGCCTCTGATAAGAAAAAAATTACCAGATGCAGAGCTTCATGTTTTTGGCGCCTATGCAATGGAATCGATACTTGCAATGAATAATAAAAAAGAAGGATTTATAATAAAATCAAAGGCTGATGATGCAAATTTTGAAATGCAAAATGCAAGAGTTTGTTTGGCACCTCTAAGATTTGGAGCCGGACTCAAAGGAAAACTTATTACAGCCATGCAAAACGGCACGCCAAATGTTACCACCAGTATTGGTGCAGAAGGAATGATAGAAAACAATGAATGGAGTGGATTTTTAGTAAACAACGCAACCGAAATTGCAAATGCAGCAATAGAATTATACAACAACGAAAACACTTGGAGCGGTGCACAACAAAAAGGTTTTACTATCATAAATAAAAAATTTAACAAGGAAAAATACCTGCCCAATTTTATTTCTAAAATAAATTATTGCTTAGCAAATTTAGAAGAAACAAGAAGAAGAAATTTTTTGGGTGCAATATTAAATTACCAAAGCATGCAAAGCACAAAATACATGGCGAAGTGGATAGAGGAAAAAAACAAAAAACACATAAATTAAAAGTATTTACTGATTGAATAAATTGAAATTGAAACAATAACAATTAGAACAATATTTCGAAAATACGTTTGTGGCATTTTGTTCAATACTAACTTGCCAATGTAAGATCCTGCGATACTTATTAAAATTAAAAATGGAATAAAAATCAAGAACTCTTTTAAAAAATAACCACTAGAAATATATACTATAGCTCTACTAAAATCAACGCCTAAATCTATGAGTGCAGAAGTGGCTAAAAAAGAATCTTTCTCTAAACTAAATGCTGCCAAAACCAATCCTCTAATTGCACCACCTGTGCCAACCAAACCAGCTAAAAAGCCAGATGAAACACCTCCTACAATTAAATTTTTATTGCTCTGCTCCAATTTTTTTTCAGTATTAAAAATTAAAAAAACTGACAATAAAACCAAAACAATATTCATCACTAATTCAATTTCTTTTTGTGGTATAATATTGGTTAATAAAGCACCAATTATTACAAAAACTACTGCTGGTATTCCTAATTTTAATACTATGTCCTTTTGAATTCCTGTTTTAAACAAATATATTTTAGATAAATTACTGAACACATGAAAAACAGCAGTAATTGCCAACACTGCCTTAAAATCAAAAAACATGGAGGCTAGTGGCACAAATAAAATAGAGGAACCAAAACCACTTATTGTGCCAATAACTTCGGCAACAAAAGCCAAAAGAAAGAAGTAAATGTATTTTTCCATAGTTTATTCTTTTATAAAACTATAAAATTTTTTATTGCTTTACTAAGTAAGTAATTTTTACAAACTAATAATATAGAAATAATAACTATTATTTTTTGCAACTATTTCATATGAGTTTTAGAATTAAAAGAAATTTTTTTGCAGTAGATTTATCAAAAATAAAATTAATAAAATGACAAAATGTAGTTTGAAATTATTTTGCCTTCTTATTCTGCTTACTTCGCAAAGTGTATTTTCACAAAACAAAATTTCTATACCTCAAGCTTTTGCAAATAGTTACATAAGCGAAGGGAATAAAGATTATTCCAAAGCAATCGCCGATTTAATGCAAGTATATGATGCTAAATTTTACGAAGTAAATGTCCGATTAGGTTGGCTATACTATTATTCTGCAAGTTATGAAAAATCTCAAAAATACTACAACATTGCCATACAATTAAAACCAAATTCAATAGAGAGTAGATTGGGATATGTACTGCCAGCATCTGCATTGGCCTATTGGGATAAGGTATTAGAACAGTATTTAGAAATTTTAAAAATAGATGATAAAAACTCCACGGTAAACTATTTTGTGGGACTAATCTATTTTAATAGAAATGATTATAACAACGCCGAAAAGTATTTTGAAAAAGTTTATGGTCTCTATCCATTTAATTATGATACTGTAATAATTTTAGCACTAACCAAAGAAAAACTAAAAAAGAACATAGAAGCAAAGGAATATTATAGTAAAGCACTCATTTTTTATCCAAACGACGAAACTGCATTAGAAGGACTTAAAACTTTGGAATAGATAAAAAAATGATACCCAACAATCACATAAAAAATTTAGTGATAATAATATTCTCGTTTTGTGTTTTTCTATTATTAGGTGTTGAAAATTCTAGTTCAAAAAACAAATTTATAGTTTTGAATATTCAGAATAATTCTGATACCACTCAATTAAAAAATTTAGAAACACAATCATTAATATCACAAAAGCTCAATCCAGAAGAAGGAACAAAATTAGCAGAAAAACTCATTGAACTTGCAATTCAACTAAACAACAAATTATACTTGGCAAAAGGATTCCATGCCAAAGGTTTAAATTGTTATTCACGGTTTAGGTATCCCGAAGCATCTCAAAATTTTGAAAAAGCAAAAGAAATTTATGAAGAACTCAACTATAAAAGAGGTATTGCATTAGTTACCGATGACATGGCCAAGGTTTATTCAAAACTTTCTTATTTTCCAAAAGCATCAGAATATCAAAAAGACGTAAAAAACAATATTTCACTTAAAGACAGTGTGCTCCAAAATGAAAAGGTGAAAAATGAAATGAAAAGTGATTTCAAAAAAAAGGAAACACAATTAATTATCAAAGAACAATTGAGCAATGAAAAACTTCAAAAGAAAAGTCAAGAATTAACAATTAAAGAACAAGAGTTAGAAATATCTAACAAACAAAAAGAACTTCAGAAGATGGCTCTTTTAAAAGAAACTGCCGAAAAAAAAGAAAAAGAAAAACAACTTAGGATAGTTGAACAACAAAAGCAAATTTCTGAAGCAAAACTATTGGTCACTGATAGAGAAAAGAAAATTCAACAAGTAAAAATTTTAAATCAAAAAAAAGAAATAGAACTTAAAAACATTCAAAGAAATGGTTTTGTTATTGGTTTCATACTTCTTTTAATTTCAGTTTTCTTAATTTATAGAAACTACAATAATCAAAAAAAATACAATAGAAAATTAAATATCAGCAATCACAAGCTAGAAAAAGAAAAACAAAAAACTGAAGATTTATTACATAATATTTTACCTGTTGAAATAGCAAACGAATTAAAGCAAAATGGAAATTCAGAGGCACGTCAATACGAAAACGTTAGTGTTCTATTTACCGATTTTGTGAACTTTACTGGAATAAGCGAAAAGTTAAGTCCAAAGGAACTTGTTGAAGAAATAGATAAATGTTTTAAAGCATTTGATACAATAATTGAAAAACATAATCTCGAAAAAATCAAAACAATTGGAGATGCTTACCTGGCTGTAAGTGGACTACCTAATGAAAATAAAAATCATGCTGTATCGATTATTAATGCAGCGAAAGATATAGTAAACTTCATGAACTCCACTGATTCGGTTTTTGGCACAAGATCTGAGAATAAAGCGGGAATTAGAATAGGAGTTCACAGTGGACCTGTGGTAGCAGGAATTGTGGGAGTTAAAAAATTTGCATACGACATTTGGGGTGACACTGTGAATACTGCTGCAAGAATGGAACAGAACAGCTTGCCCGGAAAAATAAATATTTCGAGTTCTACTTATGAATTAGTTAAAAAGGATTTCACTTTTAGTCATCGAGGAAAAGTTGATGCTAAAAACAAAGGAATGATTGATATGTATTTTGTGGATAATTAAAATCAATCACTTATCGCTTTCACCTCTTATATGATAAACAATCTTTATTGGATCGTTTTCTGTTTTTATTATTTCTTTTGAATCTTCTTCTAACGAATTAGGATTTCCGCTCCAATCAAAATCAATTTCATCATCACTAGCAGGATTTATCTCCCAAGAATATTTTTCTTTTTGAATTCCTATTTTTCTGTAATACCAAGCCATAAACAATCCCGCTATTCCCCCCATTAAATGGCTTTCCCAAGAAATTTGTGCTTTAAGAGGGAAAATACCCCATATTAAACTACCGTACAAGAAAATTACCAAAAACGAAAAAAATAAAAGATGTTTATTCTTTCTTAGTATTGCACTTAAAATAAAAAATGTTACAAGGCCATAAACCACGCCGCTTGCACCAATATGATAGCTTGGCCGAGCGGCAACCCAAACCCACAAGCCTGTTGCAAAATATATAGAAAAAAAAACTTTATACCCTAAATCTTTAAAGTAATAAAACAAACCTCCACCCAATACCAATAAAGGAATAGCATTTGAAATTATATGAGAAAAATCTCCGTGTAAAATTGGAGCAAAGAAAATCCCCACTAATCCCCTAATTCTTCTGGGATAAATTCCATATTCGTAAAAGTTTATATCTGAACCTATCTCAATAAGCTTTACCAGTAAAATTATAGCAACAAACACAATTGGAAAAAATAAAATTAAATACCATTTGCGTTCTTTGTTCGTGGCAATTTCCATGTTTGACAACATTTCAATTACTCTGCCAAAAAATAATTATGTCATAATTGCTTAAAACGTATCAACACTGTACTGCAATTTGCTCAACTGCCTATACAATCCATTTTCTTTTAAAATTAATTCCTGGTGCGAACCTAATTCAACTAGTGCTCCTTTGTCTATAACCATTATTAAGTTAACATTTCTAATGGTTGAGAGGCGGTGTGCAACAATAAATGTTGTTCTTCCTACCATCAACAAATCTAATGCTTCTTGCACTAATCTTTCCGATTCTGAATCCAATGAACTGGTAGCTTCATCTAATAGCAAAATGGCAGGATTTTTTAAAACAGCTCTGGCAATGGCAATTCTTTGCCTTTGTCCTCCGCTAAGTTTTACACCTCTTTCGCCAACAACAGTATTGTATTTTTCTGGAAAAGAATCAATAAACAAGTGGGCGTTTGCTTTTTTTGCGGCATCTTCAATTTGTGCCTCGGTTGCGTTGGTCATTCCATATGCAATGTTTTCTTTTATTGTTCCGCCAAACAATAAAACATCTTGAGGAACAATTGCCATGTTGTTTCTGAGGTGCGACAAAGAAAATTCAATGGAGTCTTTTCCATCAAAAATAATTTTACCATTTTGAGGATGATAAAATTGCAACAACAAAGAGATTATTGTAGATTTTCCTGCTCCACTTGGTCCAACAATGGCAATGCTTTGGCCGATTTTTGCTTTAAAAGAAAAATCACGTAAAACAGGACTATCGTCTCGTGAGGGATAAGCAAAAGTTATATTGCTAAATTCTACTTCACCCTTTAACCTTGGTAGGTTATTAAAGGTTTCTGCATTGGCATCAATGGTAATTTGCTCGCGGATTTCGTTCAGTAAATCTAAAACTCTTTCAGTAGCTCCTAATGCTTTTTGTATTTGTGCATACTGTTCTGCAATTCCACCAATGCTTGCACCAACAAAAACAGTGTAGAGCATAAATTGAATCATCAAACCATGACTAAGTTCACCTTGACTTTCTAATCTTACTGCATACCAAATAAGTAAAATGATTGCACCAAATAAACAAAAAATTATAAACGAAAAAAATGCACCTCTAAGCCTCCCTCCTTTTATAGCAATCTCTTTTATTTGATTGGTGCTGTTTTTGTATCGCTTAACTTCGAACCATTCGTTCACAAAAGATTTTACATTTGCGATACCCTGAAGAGTTTCATCAACGATGGTGTTAGATTCGGCAATTTTATCTTGAACTTTTTTTGAAAAATTTCTAATGTAACGCCCAAATACTACCGCTATAATTGCAACCAAAGGAATAACAGCAAGCATAGCTAATGCAAGCTTAATTGATGTAAAAAACAAAGCTGTAATTCCTCCTATAATAATTATTAGCTGCCTTAGAAATTCTGCAATACTTGTTGTAAATGTGTCTTGTATTTGACTCAAATCACTAGATAGTCGGCTGTTCAACTCTCCTACTCTTCTGTTGCTAAAGAATACCATTGGCAACTGAATTAAATTGCTGTATGTAGCATTTCTCATGTTTGCCAACATTCCCTCTGTAACTTCTACAAAAAGAGCCACCCTAAAAAATGAAAAAATGGCTTGTGCTGCAAAAAGTAATATCAAATAAATTCCAACAGAATTTATTTGTTCAAGAGAAATATTGCTTGCATCTATCAAACTGCCCATTAGTTTTGGAAAAGCAATTGCAGTTAATCCGGTTCCAACTAAACAAATTAAACCAACAATAAATTTCCATTTAAAGGGAGCCAAGAAATCATATATTTTTGCTGTTTTCTTTAGAGATTCTTTATTGAACTTAAATTTGGGCAGATTATCGTCTTCAGATGTTTTCTTTTTTGCCATTTTAAAAATTTTTCAAAATTACTTTTTTAAGACGAATAAGCACGTCAACTTATTTCATTTAATTGTCATAAAAATCATCACAATAAATATATCTTTGCGCCAATTATGAGGGTGATGTTTTTGTTTCCTTATCCATTGAAAGAAGCTGCCAGCCAAAGATTTAGGTTTGAGCAGTACTTTCATTTATTAAAACAAAACAACATAGAATTTGATACTTATGGTTTTTTATCTTACAATGCTTGGAAAAAACTCTACCAACCAGGACATTATTTTTCAAAGTTTTTGCGAATTTTAAAAGGATACTTAAACCGCTTTATTTTACTTTTTTCATTAAGAAAATTCGATTATATTTTTATTCATCGCGAAGCAGCACCGCTTGGCCCGCCAATTTTTGAGTTTTTAATTGCAAAAATTTTCCGAAAAAAAATTGTGTATGATTTTGACGACGCCATTTGGCTAAAAAATTATTCCGAGGCTAACAAATTTTTTTCGGCATTTAAATTTTATACCAATACTAAATACATTTGCAAATGGGCTTATAAAGTTTCTTGTGGTAACGAGTACTTATGCAATTTTGCAAAACAATACAACAAAAATGTTGTGTATAATCCCACCACCATCGACACAGAAAACCACCACAATAAAATTAAAATTCATCAAAAAGGAAAATTTGTAATTGGTTGGACGGGTTCACACTCTACAAATAGGTATTTAATGGAATTGTACGACGTGATATCTGATTTAGAAAAAAAATACGAATTTGAGTTTTTAGTAATATCAGATGAATCTCCAGAACTTGATTTAAAATCATTTAGATATCTAAAATGGAACAAAAAAACTGAAATTGAAGATTTGCTAAAAATGGATGTTGGTGTAATGCCACTAAAAGATGATTTATGGGCCAATGGCAAATGCGGCTTCAAGGCATTGCAATACATGAGTTTGGGAATTCCTGCCCTTGTTTCTCCTGTAGGCGTAAATACAAAAATTGTTGACCACGGAATAAATGGTTTTATTTGCAGCAATCAACAAGATTGGTCCAACAATTTAGAGAAGTTGTTGTTGGATGAAAATCTGTTGCAAGAAATTTCAAAAGCTACAAGACATAAAATAGAAAATAATTATTCAGTTAAATCTAATTCACAAAATTTTATTCATCTCTTTTCTTAAACAATAATCATGAAAGACACAGCACTTACTCACATTCATCAATCATTAGGAGCAAAAATGGCTCCCTTTGCAGGATACAACATGCCAATAAATTATGCAGGCATTAACGTGGAACACGAAACCGTTAGAAATTCAATGGGTGTGTTTGATGTTTCGCACATGGGTGAATTTATTTTAAAAGGAGAAAATGCTCTAGCGCTTATCCAGAAAGTAACAAGTAACGATGCAAGTATTTTAGTAGATGGAAAAATTCAGTATTCGTGCTTACCAAATGAAAACGGCGGTATAGTTGATGATTTGTTGGTATATAGAATTGATGAAAAAACGTATATGTTGGTAGTGAATGCTTCAAACATAGAAAAAGATTGGAACCATATAATGCACTACAACACTATGGGTGTTGATATGAAAAACATTTCGGAGCAAACTTCATTATTGGCAGTGCAAGGACCTAAAGCAGCAGAGGCATTGCAAGTGTTAACGGAAATTGATTTGAGTGCAATGGAATATTATACATTTAAAAAAGGTGTGTTTGCAGGATTAGAAAATGTATTAGTCTCGGCAACAGGCTATACAGGAGCAGGTGGTTTTGAAATTTATGTAGACAATAAAGACGCAGAAAAATTGTGGAATGCTGTTTTTGAGGCGGGTAAAAATTTTGGTATTGCTCCTATTGGTCTTGGCGCCAGAGATACATTAAGATTAGAAATGGGCTTTTGTTTGTATGGAAACGACATAAACGATACCACTTCTCCAATTGAAGCTGGCTTGGGTTGGATTACAAAATTTACGAAAGACTTTGTTTCTTCTGAAAAATTTAAAGCACAAAAAGAAGCCGGCGTAAAACAAAAATTAGTTGGTTTTGTGATGGAAGATAAAGGCATACCTCGCCATGATTATTTAGTGGTAGATGAAAGTGGAAATGAAATAGGAAAAGTTACCAGCGGCACGCAATCTCCAACACTTAAACAAGCAATTGGAATGGCATACATAAATACCAACTATGCAAAAGTTGATAGTGAAATATTTATTTCAGTAAGAGATAAAAGTTTGAAAGCAAAAGTGGTGAAATTGCCATTTTTAAAGAAGTAGGCTTAGGAGATTTTTTTAAGATTGCATTTTATAAGGTAAAAAAAAACAATCACTTACTCTATGCAATTTCTTGAATTTAAATATTTTTCTAATTCTGTGTTTGCAATAAACAGGTAATTGTGATTAGTAATTTGTTCTCCTTTCACAAGAGGCCTTAACATCTTAAATTCTTTATCAAACAAAAAATAAGGGTGGTAAGAGAATTGTGCTAAATATTCTACAATTTCATTTCTGTTCTCGCCCATGTCTAATATTTCAATTATGATGGCAGGTTTATATTTTTCTAAAGTAATTTTTGCTCCCTTCAATACATTCATTTCAAAACCCTCTACATCTATTTTTAAAATTCCAGGTTTAACATTAGTGTGTTTGGCAATATAGTTATCAATAGAAGTAACAGGAATTGTAATTTCTCCTACAATTTTATCAAGTGCTGCATGCTCCTTGTTAAAACTACTCATATAGGCTGAGGAGGAAATATAAAATTTTAATTCGCCACCTGTGTCACTGTCTGATAATCCAATTTGCTCCAAAGTGTAGTTTTTGAAACCATTGAGCTCAATCATACTTTTTGTAATTTTATTAACCTCGGGATTTGGGTCAATTAATATGGTGTTTCTATCAATACTTAGAGAATACACAGACCGTAATCCAACGTTTGAACCTATATCCATATACGTTAGATTTGAATCATAGAATTCATTCAAGTGTTGCTCAATTATACTAAGTCCTAAGTCGTGCCATTTGTAGCTTGTGGCAAAGTGCCAAGTGTTTTGTTGACCATTTATTACGTTGCACTTTATGTGTTTGCCATTGAGTAGAGAAAAATTCCAACTAAAATTAAACTTAGGTTGAGAAACATTAAGAATAAAAAAATCCTTTAGTTTAAATGACCCTGTTTCGTAAATGTAATTTGCAATAGGAATTGTGCCTTTATTACTCATCAAAACATTTAAAATGTTTTTTAAAATATTTCTTAGTATGCTTTTCATAGTGGTATATTTAAACCTAAAACTTGCTTATTTCTCAAAGCTCCTGAATTTTAGCTGGTGCAAAAGTAAAAAATTAATTATTAAAAACTCTGATACTATGTTTAGTTAAAGTTTCATTTTAATTAATTGCAAACCAAATTAGAGTATTCTATCTAATTACTAAAACTTCTTTATGTAAATTATTTTTTTTGTTACAAAAAATTCATCCTTGTTAAAACTTTTCAGTTCTATTTCTTCCAAATTTGGCAGTATAGCATTTGGATTATTTTTTAAAATACTTTTTCTCCAGTTTTCTATTTCTACTTCTAAATCGCCACCCTTTAGCAGAATTAAACCATTTTTAAACTCATTGCGTTGGTTGTTGTGTATCAATTTTTTTGTCCAATGCCATAAATCGCCGATGGGTGCAACTGCCCTACTCACTACAAAATCAAATCTTCTTTCGAGTGTTTCAGCTCTTTGCCAAGCTGTACTAACATTTTTTAAACCAAGAGATTCTACAATTTCATCTACTGCTGAAAGTTTTTTTTTGATGGAATCGCAGAGTAAAAAGTTAACTTCCGGAAACATTATTGCAAGTGGAATGCCAGGTAAACCTCCTCCGGTTCCAAGGTCTAATACATCTGTTCCTGATTTAAATTTAAAGTAATTAGCTATACTTAAGCTGTGCAGCAGGTGATGTGTAAAAAAATTATTGTGGTCTTTTCTGCTTATTAAATTTACCTTTTGATTTGCCTCTAAAAACAATTTTTCAAAGCTTACAAATTGTTCATTTTGCAAAGGAGTAATTTCATTAAAATAATTTTCAATTAGAGAATCTTCCAAAATAAATCAAATAGAATTTTTGGTGTTTTTCATAATGTTGTAAAGTAGTTCTCTTGCTCTAAACAATTGAGCTTTTACAGTACCTAAAGGCAATTCCAGTTTTATAGAAATTTCTTCGTAGCTCATTTCTTCAAAGTACCTCATCTCAATCAATTGTCGGTAGTTAGGCTTTAACTTTTCTACTACCTCTCTCATCAACTTGACCTTTTCTTTTTTAATTATTTTTTCTTCGGGATCCAATCCTTCCGATTTTATTTCAATAGACATTTCGCTGCCATCATCACCTTCAAATCCTTTGTTAATAGAAAATGTAATGTTCTTTTTTCTACGCAAAAAATCTATCGCGTTGTTGGATGCAATTTTAAACAGCCATGTAGAAAATGCATAGTTAGGTGTGTATTGACCAAGTCTTTTAAATGCTTTCCCAAAGGCTTCTATCGTTAGGTCGTCTGCATCGTCTTTGCTCCTTACCATTTTAAGGAGCATAAAATAAATAGAGTCTTTATACCTACTCATAAGTTCGGCATAAGCCTTTTGATCACCATTGTCTAATGCTGCTCTCACTAGCTTATAATCTATTTGAGCTTTACTGGTTAGATCGGGGTTTATTTCCATACTTGTTGTTTTACAAAAATATTTTTTATGTGTAGATAAGGATAAACAAAAAACAATAATAGTTCAAAAAAGGGTGCCACAAACCAAAGGTCTTTTTCGTTTAGTTTTTTCGCACACAAACTTAATACTACCCATTGAATAATAAATTTAAGCAGTAGAGCACCTGCCAAAATAAATTCTTGGTATTCAATCATTTTCACAAAAAACAAGGCTACCCATGTAAATAGAAACAAGTAATTGGCAAAGGCAAATATTCCAATGCGAAGTTTGTCTTTGGAACGATAAAACTTTGAGGTGCTAAGGTGGCGTTTCTTTTGCCTGAGCCATGCTTTCCAAGTATCTTTAGAGATGCTGTAAGTAAAAGAATCTGGATTAATTTCTGCTTTTACTTTGGCTTTGTGTGCTACCTTGTTTATAAACAAATCATCATCGCCAGATTGGATAAAATAGTGTGAAGCAAATCCTTTGTTATCGAAGAATATTTTTTTTGTGTAGGCCATGTTTCTTCCCACACCCATATAAGTTTTTCCGGCAATAGCAGCCGATAGGTAATTTACCGCATTAAAGAATGTATCAAAGCGAATAATTTTATTTAAAAATCCTTTTGTTTTTTTATAAGGTCCGTAGGCAATAATAATTTCTGTATCGTTAGCAAAATCTTTTGCCATTGTCTTTATCCAATTTTCGTTGGCAGGAATGCAATCTGCATCTGTAAACAAGAGATTCTCGTATATTGCTCCCTTGATACCCAATGTAACGGCAAGCTTTTTATCATGTTCCTTTATTTTTTCTTCTTTAAGATTTACAACATGGAGGTTGCTGTGTTTTTTTTGAAATTCTTCTAAAATTTGTTCACTTTCGTCCCAACTGCAATCGTTAACCACCACAATTTGAAATTGTGGATAGTTTTGAGCAAAGAATTTTGGGAGGTGGTTAAATAGATTTTGTGCTTCGTTTCGGGCACAAATTACCACCGAAACCGGAGGAGTATACTCTTTTTGTTCTTGGGATTTATAGAAAGCCAATTTACCAAACACTACAAAATAATAAATAGTTATAGTGCTAAACGACAGCAGGAAAAAACCAGAAAGTAGCCCAAATAAAATTTGTAAAATATCCACAGATAAACTTATTGAAAGGCAAAAATAAAGAATACTATTTTGTTAAATGTTTAGATTTGATGTTGGATTTCTTTTTTTTTAAAGTTGGGTTGTTGATAATTAAAAAGAGACCATAAGTACCAAACAATTTGAAAAAGAGCAATAGTTAGTTGAGCTTTAAAATTCAATAAAATTATTTTTTTGAGGCTGCTGCCCAAATTTCTCAAACAAGCCAAACCTGCCTTCTATTTTATTTAATAATTTATTTTTTTAGTACAGAACCTTGGAGAAGTTGAGAGTTAAGGTAAATTTGACTGATAAGCTGTTTAACTTATTAAGAATATTCCGTGTTGTGTTTTTAGTTATAAAAAAGCTACTGCCAACATTTAAGGAATACTGCTATAATCTAAACAGATGCTTTTACCTTTCTGTCAAAATTCATCACGTCTTCTGCCAAAAAAACACCTGAAAGTAGTTTAACTGGAAAATTTGTCAATAAAAAACCTCAAAAAAGCCATTGGCACATTTTATGACAAATGCAAGACACACAAATATTAAACTTAAAAAATATAATAAAAAATTATGGCAACAAAACTAAAACCTTTAGCCGATAGAGTGCTGGTAGAGGCAGCAGCGGCAGAAGAAAAAACAGCAGGTGGAATTATTATCCCTGATACAGCAAAAGAAAAACCTCAAAAAGGTAAGGTAGTAGCTGTTGGTGGTGGAAAAAAAGACGAACCAATGACAGTAAAAGTAGGTGACAGTGTTTTGTACGGAAAATATGCCGGAACAGAAATAACTGTTGACGGAAAAGATTACTTAATCATGAGAGAGTCTGACATCTTTGCGGTGTTATAATTTAAACAAAAAAATAAAACAATTTAATTAATAAAATTATGGCAAAAGACATAAAATTTAACCTAGAAGCCCGCGATGCAATGAAAAGAGGCGTAGACGCCTTGGCAAATGCAGTAAAAGTTACATTAGGACCAAAAGGTCGTAATGTTATTATCGATAAAAAATTTGGTGCACCAAGTATCACAAAAGACGGCGTTACAGTTGCAAAAGAAATTGAGCTGGAAAATGCAATAGAAAACATGGGTGCTCAATTGCTAAAGGAAGTAGCTTCTAAAACTGCAGATATTGCAGGAGATGGAACTACCACTGCTACAGTTTTAGCACAAGCTATTGTTACTGGTGGATTAAAAAATGTTGCGGCTGGTGCAAATCCAATGGACTTGAAAAGAGGAATAGACAAAGCAGTAGAAGCGGTTATTGCTCACCTTAAAAAGCAATCTAAAAAAGTAGGTGACGACAACGAAAAAATTGAACAAGTTGCAACTATCTCTGCCAACAGCGATCACACAATAGGAAAGCTTATTGCAAACGCAATGGCAAAAGTAAAAAAAGAAGGTGTAATTACAGTTGAAGAAGCAAAAGGAACAGAAACTGAAGTTAAGATTGTAGAAGGTATGCAATTCGACAGAGGTTATGTGTCTCCCTACTTTGTAACTAATGCAGATAAAATGGAAGCTGTTCTAGAAAACCCACTTATCTTAATTTACGATAAAAAGATTTCGGGAATGAAAGAATTGTTGCCTATCCTAGAAAAAGGTGTACAATCTGGTCGTCCGTTTTTAATTATTGCCGAAGACATTGATGGCGAGGCATTAGCTACATTAGTGGTAAATAAAATTCGTGGTTCATTAAGAATCTGCGCTGTTAAAGCTCCAGGCTTTGGCGACAGAAGAAAAGCAATGTTAGAAGACATAGCCATTCTTACTGGTGGAACTCTAATTTCTGAAGAAAGAGGATTTAAATTAGAAAATGCT
Source organism: Bacteroidota bacterium (assembly GCA_037131955.1). GTDB lineage: Bacteria > Bacteroidota > Bacteroidia > UBA4408 > UBA4408 > CAIMMJ01. The sequence goes on along the minus strand of JBAXQC010000003.1, from coordinate 48,962 downwards.
GATCTATCTTACTTAGGTTCTGCAGAAAAAATTTCTATCGACAAAGACAATACTACAATTGTAAACGGCGGTGGTAAAAAAGCAGACATCACTTCAAGAGTAAACCAAATTAAAGCTCAAATAGAATCTACCACATCTGATTACGACAAAGAAAAACTTCAAGAAAGACTTGCAAAATTAGCAGGCGGTGTTGCTGTTCTTTATGTTGGCGCTGCAACAGAAGTAGAAATGAAAGAGAAAAAAGACAGAGTGGACGATGCATTGCATGCAACACGTGCAGCAGTTGAAGAAGGAATTGTTGCAGGAGGTGGAGTTGCATACATTAGAGCAATTGAATCTTTAGAAAAACTAAAAGGCGAAAACGAAGACGAGAATACAGGTATTCAAATTATTCGTAGAGCCATAGAAGAGCCATTGCGCCAAATTGTTGCAAATGCAGGAGGCGAAGGTTCTGTAGTTATTCAAAAAGTAAAAGAAGGAAAAGCTGATTATGGTTACAATGCAAGAACAGATGTGTATGAAAACTTATTGGCTGCAGGAGTAATTGACCCAACAAAAGTAACAAGAGTTGCTTTAGAGAATGCCGCTTCAATTGCTTCTATGTTATTGACCACGGAATGTGTTATTTCTGACATTAAAGAAGATAATCCAGCTATGCCAAACCCAGGAATGGGAGGTATGGGTGGAATGATGTAAGAAATAAAATCTAATTATAAATAAGAAGGCTACCCGTATTGGGTAGCCTTTTTTAGTTGTTATAATGATTATGATTTCAGTTTATCTATCAATAAATTAAAATCCTCTACTGGCAATTCGCAAGTATTGTTTTTACAAACATAAAATAAGGTTTTGCCATTTATAAACCTATTTTTAAAAATTTCTAATTCATCGTTTTCTTTTGCAGACCAAAAACAATAAATATTTGGGAAATAATGCTGCTTAAATTTTTGCATGTATTTTTTTGCTTCTGCCCCAATAATCACTAACTCATAAAAAGGCATGGCAATTTTTTGAAGCAACACTGCCCAATTTGCATAAGCATAAGGGTACGATTCTACTTGAGCAATGTTGTAACTCAGCATTTTTCGGCAGCCATCAAAGTAGTTATTTGTTCCATAAATCTTGTATAACTTATGAATATTGTTAGCCATAATTGAATTGGAAGATGGAATTACATTGTCTTGTAGTTCTATTTTTCTGGCAATTAAATCGTTTTGATTACTAGATGTATAGTAAAACAAAGAAGTTTCATTATCTAAATATTCAGCAAACACAATTTTTAAATAGTTGTTGGCGATCTCTACCCATTTAGTATTTCCTGTTGCTTCAAACAATATTAAAAACGATTCAATAACTGTGGAGTAATCTTCAAGAAAAATATTCTCACACTCTGCTTTGCTTTTATAATTACGTATTATCAGTTTTTGAAAACTATTTTTGTTAATTATAAATTCTGCTGCTACTGTTGCATCGTATAGGTATAATTTGTTAGTTGTGGCAAAATATGCTTCTACCAAAGAGCTAATCATTAATGCATTCCACGACAATAAGATTTTATCGTCTAATTGCGGACGAATTCTGTTTCTTCTTTCTGCTAATAATTTTTGCTTAATGTCTTTCAATTTTTCTTGCGTTAGAGAAACTGAAGCATTTAAAACAACAGCAAATTCCTCTATACTTTTTTCTCTTAATAAAATATTGTTGTGGTGCTCCCACAAAGCTTTATTGTTTATGCAATAAAAATCATGAGCTAATGAATAATCATCTTTTAAAACTTCTTTTAATTCCTGCTCGGTCCAAACATAAAATTTCCCTTCCTCTCCTTCTGAATCTGCGTCTAATGCAGAAAAGAAAACTCCTGAAGTTGAAAACAATTCTCTTTTACAAAAAGCAATAGTTTCCTCTACCACAGTTTTATATTCATCGTTTTTAAAAAATGAATATGCTTTAGAGTACAAACCAATTAGTTGTGCATTATCGTACAACATTTTTTCAAAATGGGGAACTTTCCATAAATGATCGACAGAATATCTTGCAAATCCACCTCCAATTTGATCATAAATTCCGCCCATCATCATTTTATCTAATGTTAGTTTAGTATGTTCAATTACTAAATCATCTTTAAATAAAACACCATAAGTAAGTAAAAAATCGTAATTTTTAGGCAATGGAAATTTAGGTGCTTTATCTGGTCCTCCTTCTCTATTATCAAATCCCTTTTGCCATTTATTTACTGCATTTATTAAAATATCTTTTGTAGGTTCTATTTCATTTTCTTTGAATGGCTGCTCGCTAAGTTTAACTCCTTTTGTGAGTTTTGTGGCATACTCCATAAATTGCTCTCGGTCTTTTTCAAAAGATTCTACCAAGGACTCCAACACTTTTATCCATCTCACTTTAGGAAAATAAGTTCCTCCATAAACTGGCCTGCCATCCGGCAAAGCAAAACAATTTAATGGCCATCCACCTTGCTGTGTTATAAGTTGAACGGCATTCATATATACTTGATCTACATCTGGTCTTTCTTCTCTATCTACTTTTATACATACAAAATGTTTGTTCATGATTTCTGCCACTTCCAAATCTTCAAAACATTCTCTTTCCATCACGTGGCACCAATGACAAGCAGCATAACCAATACTTATTAAAATTAATTTATCTTCCTTCTGGGCTTTCAAAAACGCTTGCTCACACCAAGGAAACCAATTAACAGGATTGTGGGCGTGTTGTAATAAATAAGGACTGGTTTCTTCTACTAATAAATTGCTGAAAGTATTTCCTTCCACAAATTTACTGTTCACATTCACTGCAATCTTTGGCAGTAACCCACGAAATTTCTTTGTCAATTATTGGGCCGGTTTGAGGATCAAATGCCCTTGCAGTGGGAGAATCTAAATAGGCTTTAAATTCCACTCTATTCATACATCCAATGTAATAATTCGTTCCACGATAATCAATTTTACCATACACACAGCCGTCCCAATTTTCATCTTTTTTACAAGAATTTGAAGACAGTATAATAATACCAAAAAATAAAATTACTAGCGAGGGAAGGATATTTTTTTTCATTAAAGCCAAGTTTAATTGTAGAGTTTTTTTTAATTGTTTCAAAAATAGCTAATTGTATTGAAATGACAAAAATTTGCATTTGATTTTTATTTGTAACTATATTTGTAAACAATCATAGGGGGTGCCATTTTTTTGGCTGAGATTATACCCATTGAACCTGATACGGATAATACCGGCGAAGGGAAAATGATATAAAAGATACTTAAAAAGCATCTCCTCAATTTATTTATTAAAAAAACAGGAGATGAAAAACCACACAAAAACTAATTTATTAATTGCCTTGGCACTATTTTTTACTAGTTCCACCTTTGCTCAAAATCAAATAAAACTCATACTAAGAGATTCTCTGTCTAATGAAGATTTGGTGGGGGCAAGTGTAACAAACCTAAATAATTTTTTGATTTACTGCAGCAATAACAAAGGAGAGGTAAATATAAAACTTAGCAAGAATGATTCTGTTTTTCTAAAAATAAAATACCTGGGATACCAAGAAAAGAAAATAGTACTCAATGGTGCAATAGAAAGTACAGAAATAATATCCTTGGTAAAAAAAGTAAACCTTAGCGACGAAATAATTATTAATGCAACAAGAGCAACCAGAAATTCTTCAACAACATTTTCTACTTTAACAGCCAAAGAGATAGAAAAAATTAATTTAGGGAGAGACATTCCCATGTTACTAAACCAAATTCCATCTGCTGTTGTAAATTCCGATGCAGGTGCAGGTGTTGGTTATACCGGAATTAGAATTAGAGGAACCGATCCAACAAGAATAAATACAACTATAAATGGAATTCCAATAAATGATTCTGAGTCGCAAGCAACGTTCTTCGTAAATATGCCAGACGTTATTAGTTCTGCAACAGATGTTCAAATCCAGAGAGGTGTGGGCACTTCAACTAATGGAGGTGCTGCTTTTGGTGCTTCTATAAATATGCAAACTACCCAATACAATCCCGAACCTTATACAGAGGCAAATGTTTCTGGCGGTTCATTTGGCACTTTAAAAACTAATTTAAAAATGGGTTCAGGACTTATTGCAAAACATTTTACTGTTAATGCAAGAGCCTCAAGAATTATTAGTGATGGATTTATAGACAGAGCAACTAGTAATTTGAATTCTTACTATGTAGGTTTAAATTATTACGGAAAAAATAAAAGTTTAAAATTGGTTCATTTTGCAGGTTCCGAAATCACCTATCAAGCTTGGAATGGAATACCCGAATCACGTTTAAGAAACGATAATCAAGGGATGAAAGATTTTGCTGCAAGAAATTTTTTAAACTCTGCAGACTCTAGTAATTTATTGAATTCTAATTCTAGAACATACAATTCTTTTACCTACAAAAACCAAGTAGATAATTACAAACAGCAGCACTATCAGGCACATTACAGTCAGCAATTTTCTAAATATTTAAACGCAAACGTATCATTGCATTATACCAAAGGAAGTGGATATTACGAAGAGTTTAAATACGATCAAGAGTTGGCAAGGTATCTTGTATCACCTGTTATTAATGGAACAGATACAGGTTTCTATTCTAATTTGATTCGCAGAAAGTGGCTCGATAATGATTTTTACGGAACAACATTTTCTCTTCAATACAACGATAACAAAAGAATAAACTCAGTTTTTGGGGGAGGAATCAATCAATACTACGGAAATCATTTTGGAAGAGTAGTTTCAACCGAGCTTCAGGAAAATATCAACGACAGTAAAAATTATTATTCCAATAATTCTCTGAAAAATGATTACAATGTTTTTTTTAAAAATACTTACTTCATTACACAAAAAGTAAATGTGTTTTTAGATGTACAGTTTAGAGGAATTGATTACACCTTTGTAGGCTTAACCCAATCTTTTTCTTCAGAAATTGAAAAGGCAAGTTTTAGGTTTTTTAACCCCAAATTTGGTTTCAATTACCAAATAAATCAAAATCAAAACATATATAGTTCATTGGCAATTGCAAACAGAGAGCCAACAAGAGAAGATTTTGTAAATACCACAACCTTAAGCAGACCCAAGCAAGAACGTTTAGATGATATAGAAATTGGATACAACATAAGGCAAGAGAAATTTTTATTTAATGCTGTTGTATTTTTAATGGAATACAAAAATCAAATGGTACTTACCGGAAAATTAAACGATGTTGGAGCATACACAAGAATTAATGTACCATACAGTTATCGCCGAGGCATTGAACTTGAGGGAGCATATCAAATAAATAAAAAATTTACACTAAGAGGAAATATTGCTTTTAGTAAAAACGAAATTACAAACTATACTGAGTTTATAGACAATTATGATTTAGGAGTTCAGAACGAATTAAAAATTGGAAAAACCAATATTGCCTTTTCGCCAGAAGTGGTTGGAAGTGGTACAATTGAGATAAGACCCCTTAGCTGGATGGAGCTTTTTTGGTCGCATAAATACGTTGGCAAACAATTTTTAGATAATTCATCCAGCGATGATAGAAAACTAAATGCATTCTATTTTTCCGATTTTAATTTTGTAATTCAACCTAAACAAAAACTATTTAAAAGCATATCTGTCATTGGTGGAGTGTACAATTTATTTAATGCTAAATACGAACCCAATGGCTTTACTTACGGATATATTTCAGGTGGACAGAGAACAACGGAAAACTTTTATTATCCACAAGCAGGAGTGAACTTTTTAGTTGGATTAAGTTTAAAAATTAAGTAAAACTATACATCAAAAACTTTTTGAAAGATTTGGGATAAACTTATTAAAAAAAACAAGTTTACAATAGACTAAAAAAACACAAATAGTATTTGTAAAAACATACATTTGCACCTTAATTTAATTTAAACTATGAAATACAAAAGAATCCTACTTAAACTAAGCGGCGAATCGTTAATGGGAACCAAGCAGTTTGGAATAGACAACAATATGCTTTCTAAATACGCTGGCGAAATAAAACAAATTGTTGACCAAGGAATTGAAGTTGCAATTGTTGTGGGTGGAGGAAATATTTTCAGGGGGATTCAAGCAAGCGAGGGAGGAATAGACAGAGCCCAAGGCGACTATATGGGAATGTTGGCTACTGTAATTAATAGCATGGCATTGCAAAGTTCTTTAGAAGGTGTTAATATAAAAACACGTTTACTATCTGCCATTAAAATGGAGCAAATTTGCGAACCATTTATCAGAAGAAGAGCCGTAAGACACTTAGAAAAAGGCAGAGTAGTAATTTTTGGTGCAGGCACCGGTAATCCATATTTTACTACAGACACTGCTGCATCTCTTAGAGCAATTGAAATTGAGGCTAACGTAATACTTAAAGGAACCAGAGTTGATGGAATATATACTGCTGACCCTGAAAAAAATCCTGATGCAAAAAAATACGATACTATTACATTTGAAGAGGTATATGAAAAAAATTTAAATGTTATGGACATGACTGCCTTTACTCTGTGTAAAGAAAACAAATTGCCAATAATTGTATTTGACATGAATCAAAATGGTAATTTGCTGAAGATTGTAAATGGCGAAACAATTGGTACTTTAGTAAAAATTTAAATTGATTTATAACCTTAATAAATGGAAAACAACAGCGTGAGTAGTTTGATTAGAAAAGCCGCAGTATATTTTTTCCAAGGAGCACTTTTTACTATTCCTATTGCAATTACAATCTATTTTTTATTTAAAATATTAATAACGGTTGGTTCAGTAATTGAAGTTTTAGGCGTAAAAATAAATCCACTTATTGATCCATTTTTAGGAGTAATTTTAGTGGTTGTTTCGTTAATAATTATTGGTGCTGTTGGTTCTATAATTTTCTTTAGACCAATTTTTATATTTTTAGATAAGTTAATAGAAAAAGCGCCACTAATAAAAACCATTTATTCTTCTATAAAAGATTTGATGTCAGCTTTTGTTGGTCAAAAAAAACGTTTTAATAAACCTGTTTTGGTTAGAATGAATGACAATCCAGTAATAGAAAAATTGGGTTATGTTACCAATGAAGATTTAAGTGATTTGAACATAAGCCCAGAAAAAATTGCAGTGTATTTGCCATTTTCATATGCATTTACAGGCAATTTAATTATTGTTTCTAAAGACTGCATTACACCATTAAATACTACCTCTGCCGATTTAATGAAATTTATAATTTCTGGGGGTGTAACAGAAATTGAATAGCAACGAGATATAAGAAAAAAAAATTTACAATAAAATCCAAAATAGTGCAGTTTTGTCAATTGAATTTTTATTTTTGTCGTGATTTTTAAAACAGAACTCATTAATTATTTTACAATTTAATCAACTATGAAAAAAATAAAGTTTTTATTAATACTACTGGTATCCTCAATCATTGTCTCTTCTTGTGGAGAAACAAAAAAAGAAGAATCGACTGAAGCAGTTTTAGAAAGTAAAGATTCTACCGCCATAGAAAAAGAAGAGTTTACTCAATTTGAGTTTGACAAAATGATGGCAAACTTTCCAAAGCCGATGGAAATTGAATCTGAAATCGTGAATGCTGGAATTAAATTCGATAAAATAACTATTAATAGTTTAGAGAATTTGCCCAACTACCAAACAGAATCAAAAAAAGCATTAAATTTTGGAACTTATGCAGTTGATTTGGGCTATTTGGCTGCTTTTGATAAAAAACAAGATGCATTAAAATATTTTAAAAATACACGTCAGTTGGCGGTTGATTTAAATGCGGTAGAAAGTTTTGATAAAGTTGCAGGTGCAAACATCGAAAATCAATTGGCTAACAAAGATACTTTGATTAGAATTGCTGATGACGTTTATTATGATTCTTATACTTATATAAAATCTTCAAACAAACTAGAAGTAGCAACGTTAATTGTTGCTGGAAGCTGGATAGAAAGTCAGTTCCATGCATTGTCTGCATTAAAATCTTATCCAAGAAATACTAAAACAGAAAAATTGTACAATAAGATTTACGAGCAACAAACACACTTAAGTAATTTGTTAAATGTGCTCAAGCAATTTGAAGGCAAGGAAGAATTTAATGCTTTAATAACCGATTTTTCTACTCTTTTAGAAATGTATAAGTCAGTTAAAGAAACCAAAGAACTTACCCAAGAAATTGCTGTCAAATTCCAAAAAGAAGTTGAGGCAGTTAGGGCAAAAATTATTAAATAACTAATTTTATTTCTACTAATAAAAAAGGCATTGAATTCGTTTAATGTCTTTTTTTATTTAAGGCTATGAGCGAAAGTATATTAAAAGCCATTATCAAATTATTTGCAATTATTGCGGGGCTCGAAGAGCAGAGTGAAGGCAGCAGGCATGTTGTATTTTCATTTTTAAATCAACAATTAAATGAAGATGCCGCCAACAAATACATAGAGTATTTTGATGAGCTCTTGGCAAAAGAAAAAAATATTGAAGATTCTACCCAAAAAAGAAAAAGAACATCTGCCCATTCTGTAAAAGTATTGGGTATTTGCGACCAATTGAATACTGAACTCACTCAAAAACAAAAAATAATTGTTTTACTGCGTTTAGAAGAAATTATTTTTGAAGATGGAAATGTTAGCGAAGTAGAAATTGATTTTGTAGAAACTGTTGCCTCTAGCTTTAATATTCCTGATGAAGAATATCTGGTAATTAGAGAATTAGTAACAAAATCATTTGATGATCTAGATTCTAAAAGTATTTTAGTTTGCACCAAAAGTCATCTAAAAATAAATTCTTGCAAAACAAAAATTGTAGAGGGTTTAAACGGTGCATTTGTTGTGCTTCATTTGCCAAGCGTAAATCAATATGTTGTAAAATACAATGGAAAAACGGAACTTTACTTAAATGGACAGCCAATTGTTGTTGGTAAATTATACTTGTTAAATCCAGGAGCATCTGTAAGAAGTAAAAAAACAAGTCCATTATATTTTTCTGATTTCGAAAAATTCTTTTTACGTCAAGCAGAAAACGAAGAAATAGTATTTGAAGTAAAAGACCTTGAGTTTCAATTTAAGAGCGGTAGAGTTGGCATCCATCCTTTGAGTTTTACTGAAAAATCTGGCGAATTAATTGGTATTATGGGCGGAAGCGGTGCTGGTAAATCCACCTTATTAAACGTATTAAACGGAAACGAAATCCCTACCAGCGGCTCTGTAAAAATTAACGGTTTTGATTTACACGAACAACAAGATAAATTGAAAGGAGTTATTGGATATGTTCCTCAAGATGATCTGTTGATAGAATCACTCACAGTTTTTCAAAATTTATATTACAATGCAAAACTGTGTTTAGAAAACAAAACTGACCAAGATATAAAATTGAAAGTAAAAGACGTTTTAGGTCAGTTGGGATTGGCAGAAACGGCAAACTTAAAAGTAGGTAATAGCCTTGATAAAACAATTAGCGGTGGGCAAAGGAAAAGATTAAATATTGCTTTAGAGTTGATTAGAGAACCTGCTGTACTATTTTTAGATGAACCAACATCAGGACTTTCTTCTAGAGATAGCGAAATAATAATGGATATTCTTAAAGGATTGGCGCTAAGAGGTAAGCTAATTTTTATAGTACTGCATCAACCTTCTTCAGATATTTTTAAATTGTTTGATAAACTTTTATTGCTAGACACGGGCGGCTATCCAATATATTATGGCAACCCGGTAGAATCATTAATTTATTTTAAAAATACTGTTAATCATATTAATGCAAACGAAAGCGAATGTGTTACTTGTGGAACAGTAAATCCTGAGCAAGTATTTAGCATTGTAGAAGCTAATGTGCTGGATGAATATGGTAACGTTACCCCGCACAGAAAGATATCTCCAAAACAGTGGAATAAACATTTTCTAGAAAAAATAGCTTCTAAAACAACTCTTCAAGAGGATTTTAATTTTACAAAAAAAGCATTAATTTTTTTGAATGTTCCTAGCAAAATTGAACAAATAAAAATATTCTTTAAAAGAGATTTATACTCTAAAATATCTAATCTACAATACTTATATATAACATTGTTGGAAGCTCCTGTATTAGCTGCTATTCTTGCGTTTATAATAAAGTATTACAGCAGCACAAAAAACGGAGAGTATATTTTTAGAGAGAATCCAAATTTGCCTGCATATATTTTTATGTGTGTAATTGTTTCGCTTTTTTTGGGCATGAGTGTAAGTGCCGAAGAAATATTTGCAGACAGAAAAATTTTAAAGCGTGAAAAGTTTTTAGACCTAAGCAGATTTAGTTATATAGCCTCTAAAGTTGGGCTTATGTTTTCTATTTCTGCTCTGCAAACTTTGTTGTTTGTTTTAGTAGGTAATAGTATTTTGGAAATAAATGGAATGTTCTTTACATACTGGACTGTATTATTTAGTATTTCTTGTTTTGCAAACTTGTTAGGTTTAAATATTTCTGCAGCCTTCAAATCCGCAGTTACCATTTATATTTTAATTCCATTTCTTCTTATACCTCAATTGCTGCTGGCGGGTGTAATTGTAAAATTCGAAAATCTTCATCCGGTATTATCATCCTCATCTAGAGTTCCTGCTACCGGCAATATAATGTGCAGCAGGTGGGCTTTTGAGGCATTGGCGGTAGAACAATTTAAGAACAATGCTTTTGAAAAACCAATTTTTGAATGGAATAGAAAAATTAATTATGGCAATTATATCCAAAATTATTGGGCAGATGCCATACTTGAAAAGCAAGAAGAAATAGAGGCAAATATTGAAACAGAAAAAAATAAAAAAATAATTGTATCAGAACTTAATTTAAAATCTGCGGATGCTGGGTTTTCTGGCAAATTAACAACACAAAATTTTAGAACCAATGAAGTTAAAGTTGAAGTAGAAAAAATTAAAAATTATTACTCTAAAATTGCCAGAACTGCCAGTGAGCAAAAAGAACAATTATTAAAAAAATTTGTATCAGATTCTATTAAAAGGCATGAATATAAATTGCTTCAACAAAAAAACGAAAACGAAGCACTTACCCTAATGCTTAGAAATTCTCAAGAGGTGAATAAAATACAAGAGGAAAATGAAAGACTTTTTCCTCACTATGATCAAATATATTTAAAGAGCAATGAAAATGGCTTTAGCTCTCATTTTTATACACCACAAAAAAGTTTTTTTGGGTTGGAACTAAATACTCTTGTCTTTAATGTAAGTGTAATTTGGGCGATGAGTTTATTGCTTGTTTTGATGCTGTATTATAATATACTTGAGAAATTTTTGAATCTATTTGAAAGCAGAAAAAAGTAACCATAACCAAAAACTCTAATTTTTCTTGGTCTCAACAAAATTCAATCCTCTTCTTACAGAAAAAATTATTCGCAAAAAAAACTTATGATTTTCGTAAAAACTCACCAAACAATTTCATTGCAATTGCCCGGTGACTTAGATTGTTTTTTTCTTCTATACTAAGTTCGGCCATTGTTTTAGAATATCCTTGCGGAATAAAAATAGAATCGTAGCCAAAGCCATTTTCTCCTACTTCAGCCGTATTAATTTTACCCTCTAAAAAGCCCTCAAAAAATACTTTTTTACTTCCATCATGGTAGCACAAGCAACAAACAAATCTAGCCTCTCTTTCTTTGATGTCTTTTAAATTTTCTAGTACCAATTTTCTGTTTTTTGCATCATCTTTTTCTTCACCTGCATATCTTGCAGAGCGAACACCAGGTTGATTATTTAAAACTTTAATTTCTAATCCTGAGTCATCAGAAACAACTGGAATATTAAATTTTTTAAGCACAAATTCTGCCTTTTGAAATGCATTTTCTTCAAATGAATTTCCTGTTTCTGGAACGTCCTCAAAAAAGTTTAAATCTTGGAACGAAATCAATTTTATTGGTAGAGATAACTCTTTAAATAATAAATCAAATTCATTTATTTTTCCTTTGTTTGAGGTAGCAACTATCAACTCTTTCATAGAATCTAATTTTTAGTAATAAAAAATTCTGTTCTTCTATTTGCCATTCTGCCTTGTTCTGTTGTGTTTTCTTTTATTGGCTTTGTATCGCCATACCCTTTAAAACTAATTCTCCCTTTTTCGATGTTTGATTTACTTAAAAAATCAAACACAGTAAATGCCCTATCTGTAGACAAGGCCATGTTGGCTATTGGATTTCCAATATTGTCGGTGTGTCCTCTAATTTCAATGTTTATTGAGGCATTGTCTTTTAAGAAACTTACAAACTCTTCTAAAATTGCTTTGCTGCCGTTTGTGAGCTCGGCAGAGTTTGATTTGTATTGAATATTATTTATTGTAAAAGCTTTGTTCGCTTCTATTTTCTTCGATTCCATATCCATCTTCAAAGGTTTGCCAGCAGTTTCTTCTTTGTACGATATGTACTGCGAGGTAAATGCTTTACCCTCTTGCTTAACAGTTACTACTACATCCTCATTTTCCTTGATGGTATGAACTCCAATAAAATTGCCCGATGCAGTATCTACGTTTATTTTTGTTACTTTTTTTGAATCCACACTTTTTATTTCAATAACGGCATTTAATGGTTTTGTTTTGTCTTCATTTGTAAGTGTTCCTTTCAAAAAAATAATTTTGTCCGGTCTTGCTTCTTTATAAAGTTCAAAACTAAAAATATCGTATCCACCCAAACCTTTTTCCTTTAATTGATTACTCGAAAAATATCCAAATTTACCGTCTGTGCTTACAAAAAATCCAACATCGTCTTTGTTTGAGTTTATTGGATATCCGATGTTTGTTGGTTTAAGGAATTTATCACTGTCGCCTGATTTGGAATAAAAAATATCATAGCCACCTAATCCAACATGTCCATCGCTAGAAAAGTACAAAGTTTTACTGTCGGAATGCAAGAAAGGTGACTTGTCGTTCCCCTCTGTATTTATTGGAGAACCTAAATTTTCTGCCATACCCCAAGAGCCATCCTCATTTTTTTTAGACATGTATAAATCCATTCCTTTGCTGTCTGCTCTTGCGCTTGCAAATATCAATGTTTTTCCATCGCTTGATAAAGTGGGCTGCGATTCCCAGCCGTCAGCAGTATTTATTCCATCACCAACAGATTTTAATTCAGACCAATTTCCCTTTATAAACTCAGAATAATAGATATCACAATTGTTTTGTCCTCTCTTGTTTAATTTACATACCGTAATATACAATTGAGTATTGTCTAATGAAAAAGTTACACCACCATATCCATCTCCAGAAAGATTAAAGGGTCTTAACAACTCCTTAGGCGCAGCAAACTTTCCATCCACTTTGGTAGATTGAGTAAGTTCTTCCACTTGCCTTACGTAAACCAAATCTCTTGTTTGTTTATTGTACCTTTTAGTAAAAAAGATCAATTCATTATCTGGCGAAATCATGGGCAAAAACTCGTCTTCATAGGAACAAATTTCTTTTATAACTGTTGGCTCAAATGGTACAGGATTTTTGTATAATTTATCTAAACCAATACAAATTGGTAAGTTCTTTTCAGCCTTTTCAATGTCCTCTGTTTTCTTTGAATTGTCTTCACTCTTTAAAAATTCAGCAAAGTAAGTTGCTGCATCGCCGTAATTTTCTTTGCCTAAATTTATTGTAGCCAAATAGAAATAGGCATAACAAAACTTTCCCGGACAAAGCTCTATGGCCTTCTTAAAATACTTTTCAGCAGCAGAAATTCCCTCACCATTAATTTTTGAAAGGGTTACTTTTATCATTCCCATTTCGTAATATGCCTCAGAATAATCTGGTTCAATTTCAATTGCTCTTTTTAAAAAATCTTGTCGTTCTTCAAATTCATATTTTTTTTCAAAAGCCTTGCCAACTAATTTCTTTGCTTTTGCATCAGAAATTTCAGGGCAATTTTGCGAAATTACAGAGAATGCAAATGAACATAAAAAGACAAGTGTGCAAAAAACTTTCATTGTTAAAACAAAAAAAAGATTGGTACAAACTTATAAAAACAAAACTACAGAGTTATATGTAGTTTAATTTAGATTGATTATTTTTTTATAATTCCTTACTACTTCAATTTGTGATTAACTGATTATTGGTGAGCGGCAGAATTGCTAAAATTCAAACACCATTTTGCCTTTTTGCTTCAAGGGAGAGGTTGGAGCAGTATCAAAATGTGTTGTTTCGGCAGCTTGTTTTGCCTTGGTTAACAGATAGGTATTTGTTGTGCACCCTGTTTCATTAACTGCAGCTGCAGAAGTTACATTGCCATATTTGTCTATTTGAAATTCAATAACAACACTTCCTTTGTCTGCTGTTAAAATATCAATCTTTGGCACTTTAGTAACTTTCCTGCCGTCTAAAAAATACTTAACTGTATATTTGCCAGCAACAAATGTTTGCTCAGTTTGAGTTGTAGGTTCTTTTTTTTCTTGTGCTTGCAAAGCGTTTGCAACTAAAAAAATGCCAAGAATGAGAGACGGTAGAAGAGTTTTGTTTTTCATTTGTTTTTGGCAAATCTATGAAATACAAAATTCAATTGCATGAGCAATTTTTAAAATTTGTAACAAATCCCTGCTATTTTTATTCACAATAATTTGTTTATTTGTCCACAAATCTAAACATTATGAAATTTAAGTTTAAAACTGAAATAGTATTTTGCTCCTTTCTAATTTTTTCTAGCAACATATTTGCACAAGCTAAATTGATTGAAAAGGTTCAAAAAAAACCTGATGGAATTAATATCCCATTCGAAAAACACATCTTACCAAATGGATTGCAAGTAGTTATTCACGAAGATCATTCCGATCCTATTTGCCATGTTGATGTTACTTACCATGTTGGTTCTGCACGAGAAGAAATTGGAAGAAGTGGATTTGCACACTTTTTTGAACACATGATGTTTCAAGGCTCAGATAATGTTGGAGATGAACAACATTTTAAAATAGTAACGGAAGCTGGTGGTACGATGAATGGTACTACAAATACTGACAGAACAAATTATTTTGAGACACTTCCCAACAACCAATTGGAAGTAGCTATGTGGCTAGAAAGCGATAGAATGGGATTTTTGTTAGATGCAGTAACCCAAAAGAAATTTGAAGTTCAAAGAGCAACAGTAAAAAACGAAAGAGGCCAACGTTATGATAATGCTCCTTACGGATTAGTTTATGAAAAAACTTCCAGGGCATTATTTCCATACGGTCATCCTTATTCATGCACCACAATTGGAGATCTAGAAGATCTAAATAGAGTGGATGTAAACGACTTAAAAAAATTCTTTATGAGATGGTACGGACCCAATAATGCAACACTTACAGTTGCAGGTGATGTGGAACCAACAAAAGTTTTAGAATTAGCAAACAAATATTTTGGCTCAATTCCTAAAGGTCCTGATGTTAACGGACAGAAAAAAGAAACAATAGCGCTTG
The DNA here is from genome assembly GCA_037131955.1 of Bacteroidota bacterium. Classification (GTDB taxonomy): domain Bacteria; phylum Bacteroidota; class Bacteroidia; order UBA4408; family UBA4408; genus CAIMMJ01. The sequence goes on along the minus strand of JBAXQC010000003.1, from coordinate 33,593 downwards.
ATAAAAACCGCTACATTTCTTACGAAGACAATATTAAGTTTCCACTTGTTCAGGTAACATTTCCGGGAACTTATGCCAGGTCGGCTGACGAACCTGCTTTAGATGCATTATCCGATATATTATCAGGAAGTAAAAACTCTATTTTTTATCAAAATTTTATAAAATCACAGAAAGCAATTTCTGCAGATTTTTATAATTATTCTATGGAGTTAGGAGGAATGATTATTGCTTCAATTAAAGCAAATCCTAACACAAAACTCTCCGAAATGTACGAACTCATAAACCAATCATTATTAGAATTTGAGAAAAGAGGAGTTACAGACGAAGATGTGAAAAATTTTATTGCAAAGACAGAAACACAATATATAAGTACTTTAAATACGGTTGCCGGCAAAGCATCTATGCTTGCAGCCTATAATACTTACACAGGTACCCCTGACTATATCTCTAAGGAACTAGATAGCTACAAGAAAATAACCAAAGAAGATGTGCTAAGAGTTTATAACCAGTATATAAAAGGAAAATTTGCAGTTATATTAAGTGTTTATCCTAAAGGAAAAAAAGATTTAATAGTTGCAGAAGATAATTTTATACCTAAAGCCACAAATCCTGATGATGCAGATCATAAAGAATACCAAAATTTGAGTTACAACAAGCCAAAAGACAACTTCGATAGAAGCAAAAAACCAGAAGTTAAAGAAGCTCCTGTGTTTAAAATACCAGAAATTTGGAAAGAAAATTTAGCAAATGGATTAAAAATACTTGGAACTGTAAATACAGAATTGCCAACCACTACCTTGCAATTTTCAATTAATTGTGGACATAGATTTGAACCTAAAGAAAGGTCAGGGATGGCTGTACTTTTAGCTTCTATGTTAGATGAGTCTACTACCTCATTTTCTTCGGAAGAAATAAATACTAAATTGGATAAATTGGGAAGTGAAATTAGTATTTACTCAGGCTCACAAGAGCTAACAATAAACGTTTTTTCATTGACAAAAAACTTAGAGGAAACTATAAAGATTTTAGAAGAGAAAATGTTTAAACCAAAGTTTGATGAAAAAGATTTTGAACGAGTAAAAAATGAGCAAGTACAAAGCATTCTTAATCAATCTACTCAGCCAAATGTGATTGCCACTAATGTATACAACAAACTTTTATATGGAGAAAACAATGTAATGGGAATGCCAAACAATGGAAACAAAACAACGGTTGAAAGCATTACGCTTGATGAATTAAAAAAATATTACGAAAACTTTTGGTCGTCAAATTTATCTACCTTGATTGTTGTGAGCAATTTAGAAAAAACTCCATGTTTAAACAAGTTCTCATTTTTAAACAACTGGAAAAATAAAAATGTAAAAATGCCTGAAGAACAAATAAATACTCCAATTGAAAAAACAAAAATTTATTTAGTTAATAAAGACAAAGCAGCTCAATCTGAAATTAGAATTGGCTATTTGGCTTTGCCATTTGATGCAACAGGAGAATATTATAAGAGTACAGTAATGAATTATATTTTAGGTGGAGCGTTTAACAGCAGAATTAATTTAAATTTAAGAGAAGACAAAGGATACACATACGGTGCCAGATCTGGTTTTCAGGGTAGTCAATACAAAGGTCCATTTACGGCAAGTGCAGGCGTAAGAGGAGATGCCACTGATAGCTCAGTAGTTGAATTTTTTAAAGAGATAAAAAAGTACAAAGAATATGGCATTGAAGAGGAAGAATTGAACTTTACAAAAAGTTCACTCACACAATCAGAAGCACTAAAGTATGAAAGTCCATTCCAGAAAGCAGGATTCTTAAAAAGAATTTCTGACTATAATTTAAACAGAGAATTTTCTGTTGAACAAGCAAAAGTTTTGAAAGAAATTTCTAGGGCAGAAATAAATAAATTAGCTGCCGAAAAACTTCCTTACGATAAAATGATTGTGACAATAGTTGGAGATAAATCAAAGGTATTAGAACCATTAAGTAAACTTGGTTACGAAATTATTGAACTAGACACAGACGGAAAAAAAACTAACTAAAACTTATCCTACTCCTAATGAGTATTCAGGAAATAAAACAAAGGTTTGGCATTATTGGAAGTTCTTTTGAATTAGAAAGAGCTATAAACATTGCTATGCAAGTTGCACCAACAGATTTAAGCGTTTTAGTAACAGGAGAAAGTGGCAGCGGAAAAGAAGTTTTTCCGCAAATCATTCATCAATTAAGTTTAAGAAAACACGGTCAATATATTGCGGTTAACTGTGGTGCAATTCCAGAGGGCACTATAGATAGCGAATTATTTGGCCACGAAAAAGGTTCATTTACGGGAGCAATAGATTCTAGAAAAGGTTATTTTGAAGTGGTGAACGGAGGAACAATTTTTTTAGATGAAATTGCAGAACTTCCATTACCAACTCAGGCAAGACTACTTAGAGTTTTAGAAACAGGAGAATTTATTAAAGTAGGTTCTTCTAAAGTATTAAAAACAGACGTAAGAATAATTGCAGCAACCAACGTTAATATTCCTGAAGCTATACAACGCGGTAAATTTAGAGAAGATTTATTTTACAGATTAAATACTGTTCCTATTAGAATTCCATCGCTAAGACAAAGGAAAGAAGACATTGTATTATTGTTTAGAAAATTTGCCTCAGATTGTGCTACAAAATACAGAATGCCTGCAATAAAATTAGACGACGAAGCTCAAAATATTCTAATGAATTATTATTTCCCCGGCAATATTAGGCAACTTAAAAACATTGCTGAGCAAATTTCTGTGATTGAAACCAGTAGAGAAATAACAAGTGATATTTTAATAAACTATCTTCCTACATACAATCAAAATGCCGGAATTACTGCATTGGTAAAAACCTCCGAAAACGACAAAGAATTTCCAGAGAGAGAACTTCTATATAAAATTCTTTTTGAAATGAAAAAGGATTTGACAGATGTAAAAAAATTAGTTGTTGACATAATCAAAGGAACAGCATTAAATACAAGCGAAAACATTCCTGTTTTAAACAGACTTTTTGAAGAATTAAATGATGTTGAACTTGAAAATGGGGTTAAGGTAAGTCAACCGTTAAAATTTAGCCAAAGTTCAGTTTCTATTAATGAAAGACCAATTGAAGTTGAGGAATCATTGTCATTGGAAGAACGAGAGAAGAGTTTAATTAAAAAGGCACTTGAAAAACACCGAGGTAAAAGAAAAAATGCAGCAAAAGAATTAGGTATTTCGGAGAGAACACTATACAGAAAAATAAATGAGTACAACATAAAAGCATGACGTATTTTTTTAAATTTTTTATTCTTTGTACTTTCATTTCACTTCAGTCCTGTAAAGTAAACTATTCCTTTTCAGGAGCTTCTGTAGACTCAAATTTAAAAACAATCTCTATCGCCAGTTTTCAGAATTTTGCATCACTATCTCCTCCAACTTTAAGTTTAAGTTTAACCGAAGCTTTAAGAAACATCATTTCATCACAATCCAGTTTAAAAATGGTTACTAGAGGCGGTGATTTATCCTTGGAGGGTAAAATAGTAGGTTATAACACTAATCCATTGGCAATACAAGCAACAGGTTCAAATGGTCAAAACTCTGCAGCACTAACAAGATTAACTATTACGGTGCAAGTTAAATTCACAAACTCCAAAGATGAAAAACAAAATTTCGATCAAAACTTTGTTCAATTTGCAGACTTCAATTCATCCAGTAATTTAACAGACGAGGAAAGTAGATTAATTAAAATTATTGAAGAAAAATTAACTCAAGATATCTTCAACAGGTGTTTTTCAAATTGGTAGTAAATTAAACGATATGATTAATTGGGAAAAAATATTTTTAGGAAGCGAACCTCTAAACAATGCGTCAACAGCAGATACACTTTTTAAAATTACAAAACAGTATCCCTATTTTTCTAGCGCTCAAATTGTTTTGGCCAAAGCATTAAAAGTATCAGGCGATGCTCAATTTAATTCTCAACTCAAAACTTCTGCAATATATTCTATAAACAGAAAATCACTTTACTTTTTTCTTAATCAAGAACAAATTGCATTAAAAGCTCAGCCTGCAACAGAGAAAAATATTCAAATAAGTAATGAAGTATTTCCCAATGCTTCAAATGAGGAAATTAATAACCATTCCATAAATTCAAATGTTGTTTTTACAGAAGAAACTGAACAAAAAAAAGAGACAGAAATTAAAAATACAATAATTGAACCCGAAGTTTCAAACACTTTAGTAGAGTTAAAATTTGAATCAAATAGCAATGCCAATTCTATTGAGCAGATTAATTCAATTGAAAATAATGTAAAAAAAGAATTCCTATCAGATAAAAACCAATCTACATCCGAAACTAAAAATGAAGAAATTAATATTGATGAAGAAATAGACAAAGCTTCAACAATAAAAATTGCAGAAATTGACAAGGAAGTTATTGTAGGAAATTTAAATGATAGAGCGGATTCATTAATTCCAATGTTGGAAAAAGAATCTGAAAATATTTTACAATTGGATAATCTTGATAAAGAAATTTTAGCAAGTGGGATAATAAATATGTCAGAAAATTCTCTTGAAAAAATAGTTGACAAAACAGAGAAAATTCCCGAAATTCCCGAAAATGGAAATACTCAATTAAACTCATTGGAAATAAATAGCAAGGAACTTACTTTTTCTGAATGGTTAAAAATTTCAAAAAAAGAGTTTCCTGTAATTGATGATTCCAAAGTTGAACAAAGACCAAAAAAAGATTTAGAAATTGAAATAAAACCTGCAGTAAATAAAATTATAGATTCCACTGAAATAGATGAAGTAGATGATTTTAATTCAAAAAAAGAAGACTTAATAATTGATGCTTTTATTTCTAGTGCACCCAAAATTTCTAAACCCAAAGCAAGTTTTTATTCGCCAATTAATATGGCAAAACAGAGTGTAACCGACGATTTAAATCTTGCAAGCGAAACATTAGCAAGGATTTACGTTAATCAAGGCAACTTTTTAAAGGCAATTAAAATTTATGAAGTATTATCTTTGAAATTCCCAGAAAAAAATCGTTACTTTGCCACCCTTATTAAAGAAACAAAACAAAAACAACAAAAATAAAGTACAATCATGGCAAGTTTTATTACAATTTTAATCATATTAGTTTCTATCTTTTTAATTCTGGTAGTATTAGTTCAAAATTCCAAAGGTGGAGGTATTGCTTCTAATTTCTCTGCATCAAATCAAGTAATGGGAGTTCAAAAAACCACTGAGGTAATTGAAAAAATTACATGGGGTTTAGTAATAACATTAGTTGTTTTAAGCGTGATTGCATCTTTTGTTTACAAATCATCTACAATTGGCGTTTCCAAAGATACGGAACTCAGAGAAAAAATTGAAAATACAAAAACAGCACCAATAAAAAACTTTCCTGCCGGATCAGAAAAACAAACCCCTGCTCCACAACCTGCAGCCAAGTAATTGTTTAAAAACACTCACTAATTTTAAGCCTTTTGAATAAAAGGCTTTTTTTTTATGCTTCAAAAAATTAAATCAAATTTAGCTGTTATGTTTCTGTTAAAATCAGCAGCATTATACGTTATTTGGTTTGTTTGCTACAACATTTTTCTTCATCCAAACAGCAATTTCGATTATCTGTTAATTAACAATTTAACTGATATTACTAAATACATTTTAACTAAAATGGGTTATGTGTTAATGACTGTTCCCGCGGATTTTGATTCAATGGGTGTGGTAGGTATAGATGGTTCTCATGGCGTACTAATTGGTTATCCTTGCAATGGTTTAGAACTATTTGCATTGTTTACAGGATTTGTAATTGCATTTCCCGGCAGTATAAAAAGTAAATTATGGTTTATTCCGTTGGGCATCTTAATTATTCATTTGCTCAATATAATCAGAGTCATTGCATTAACATTATTGGCTTATAAAGCACCTGAATATCTAGATTTTAATCATACTTATACTTTCACTATTTTAGTTTATTCTGTTGTTTTTATTTTATGGATGATATGGGCACTAAAAATTTCCAAAGTTCAAGTTCAATAGAGAATAAAAACGGTAAACTTTTTTGGAAACTCATTCCTGTAATTGTTGTTGTTTTTGTTATTGGTTATATCAGGGAGTTAATTTTTGTACATATAAACTTTCAACGTACGCAAGTATATTATCACGAAACTGATTTAGATTATAACTACACTTTCCCAGGTATTTTGTTATTTTTAAAAAAGATGGACTATGCCCAGTTAACTCAACTAAAATGGATTTTAACAGTACTTTTCTATTTAATATATTTTGGAATAACCTATCTTCTTATTTCAGCTATTTTTAAAAACAAAACATACAACTTAATTACAATTGCAAGCTATTTAGTATTCTTTTTAATTGCTGGAATATTTTATTTGGTAGGAGTATTTACTGGCAAAGGTCTCGAGGGATACACCTTGTCTAGAGAGTTTATGGGTATTTTGCAATCTCCTTTATTGCTCATGATTCTCATTCCAACTTTTATTTTAAATGATAGACAAAAAAAATTACAAAAAGATATTAATAGATAATCATCTGTATTATCTTTGAGAACAATTATTAGATAACAAAGAATTTATGAAAAGAGACGAAATTATTTTTAAGTATATAGAAGAAGAAAAACTACGACAATTGCACGGCATTGAATTAATTGCTTCCGAAAATTTTGTAAGTAATCAAGTAATGGAAGCTGCAGGAAGTATTCTTACAAATAAGTATGCAGAGGGACTGCCAGGCAAAAGGTATTATGGAGGTTGTGAAATTGTAGATAAAGTAGAACAACTTGCAATAGATAGAGTTAAAGAGCTTTTTGGTGCAGAGTGGGCAAACGTTCAGCCACACTCTGGAGCCCAAGCAAACGCTGCGGTTATGTTAGCACTATTAAAACCCGGAGATAAAATAACTGGATTTGATTTATCCCACGGAGGACATTTAACCCACGGTTCTCCTGTGAACTTCTCTGGTAAGCTTTACCAACCATCTTTCTACGGCGTTGAAAGAGAAACAGGAAGAATTAACTATGACAAAGTAAGAGAGACTGTACTTAATGAAAAACCAAAATTGTTGATTTGTGGAGCTTCGGCATACTCACGTGATTGGGATTACGAAACATTGAGAAAAATTGCTGACGAAGTTGGGGCTTTTTTATTGGCAGATATTTCTCACCCAGCTGGTTTAATTGCTGCAAAATTATTAAACAATCCTATGCAGCATTGCCACGTTGTTACAACTACAACTCATAAAACACTTCGTGGCCCAAGAGGCGGGCTAATAATGATGGGTAAAGATTTTGAAAACCCATTTGGTCAAAAAACTCCAAAAGGAGAAGTTAAGCCAATGAGTGCCTTATTTGATGCAGCAGTATTTCCGGGAACTCAAGGCGGACCGCTAGAACATGTTATTGCTGCAAAAGCAATAGCTTTTGGTGAAGCTCTAGATCCAAGTTTTACTGATTATATGAAACAAGTAAAACTAAACGCCTCAACAATGGCAAAACATTTTGTTGCTAAAGGCTACAGTATAATTTCTCAAGGAACAGACAATCACTGCATGTTAATTGACCTCAGAAGTAAAAATACCACAGGTAAAGAAGCTGAAAATGCTTTGGTAAAAGCCGATATTACAGTTAATAAGAACATGGTTCCGTTTGACGACAAATCACCCTTTGTAACATCCGGAATTAGAATTGGAACACCTGCTATTACAAGTAGAGGATTAAAAGAAGATTCTATGGAAAAAATTGTTGAACTTATTGACGACGTAATTGAAAATAAAACTAACGATTTAAGGATTTCCGAAACAAAAAAAGAAGTAAATAAATTAATGGAGAATCTTCCATTGTTTGCATATTAAAATCTTGAATAGGAAAGATTTTGTTTTAAAAGCGTGTGCATTATGCATTAGCGGAACTGGCTTGTCACTAATTGAATCTTGTAAAACAAAAAGCACTGTTGTTAAAGCAAAATTGTTTGGAGGAAAAATTTCTGTTCAAAAGGAAGAATTAATTTCAAAAAAGAAGCTTTTGTTAGAAATCGAAGAATTGCCTTATCCAATATATATTTCTTGCAATGCTAAAAATGAGATTCATTCTTTTTACATGAAATGCACTCACAGAGATTATAAAGTTGAATTTAAGAATGATCAATTTTATTGCAATAATCACGGTAGCAGATTTAATTTATTAGGGGTAGTTATTGAAGGTCCGGCCAAAATAAATTTACCAGAACTTTCTGTAAAAGATTTAAACGAAAGTTATATTATTGATGCAAGTTCACTAGATATTTAAAATAAAATTTGTGCCTAAAGAAATTAAAATAGAAGACTATAATTACCATCTACCACCAGAAAAAATAGCAGATTTTCCTGTAGAGGAGAGAGATAAAAGCAAACTTTTAATCTATCAAAACCAAAAAATTTGTGAAGATTTATTTTGTCAAATTCACAACTATATTCCCGAAAACAGTTTATTGGTTTTTAACAACTCAAGAGTTATTAATGCAAGGTTAATTTTTCGAAATTCTAATGGTGCAAAAATTGAAATTTTTTGTTTGGAGCCAACTAACAAAAATAATACAGCTGTGTGGAATTGTTTAATAGGAAATGTCAAACGCATAAAGGATAACGAATTATTAAAAAAAGATTTCATCGTAAACAACAAGCCAGTATCACTAATTATTAAAAATAAAATAAAGAAAACTGATTACTTTGAAGTTGAATTTGAATTAAGCGATAAAACTATTTCTTTTTTTGATGCTATTGAAGTTGCCGGTGAATTACCTCTTCCACCCTACATAAAAAGAGATTTTGAAGAAAGTGATAAGGTTAATTATCAAACAATATACTCAAAAACTAAAGGTTCTGTTGCAGCTCCTACTGCAGGACTGCATTTTACTAATTATGTTTTTGAAAAACTAAAAGAGAAAAAAATAAATACCTCTGAACTTACATTGCATGTTGGAGCGGGAACATTTTTACCTGTAAAGTCAGAAAAAATGATTGACCATAAAATGCACTCAGAAAGAATTTTTGTAAAAAAAGAATTCTTAAAAAAATTAATGGAAACAGTGATAGCAAAAAATAAGGTTATTGCAGTTGGAACCACATCGGTACGAACTATTGAAAGTATATATTGGATTGGGCTAAAAATAAAAAACGGATTTGTTTTAAAAGAAAATGAAGTATTAGTGGAACAATGGGATGCATATGACATAAAGGAAAATATAAGTGTGTTAGATTCATTACTAGAAATTATAAACTATTTAGATTCAAATAATTTGGATGTGATTGAAGGGGAAACTAAAATTATTATAGCTCCCGGCTATAAATTTAAATTTATTGATGGGCTAATTACAAATTTTCACCAACCCCAAAGCACATTGCTTCTACTAATTTCTGCTTTTGTGGGTAACGATTGGAAAAACATTTACGACTATGCACTAAAAAACAAGTTTCGCTTTTTAAGTTTTGGAGACAGTTCAATTCTGTGGAAAAATTAAAAAAGCCAAAATTTAATTTTTAATCGTTCTAAATTACCAAAGTAAACAAGATTTCAAAATTATTGGACAAATACATTTGCAAAACCAAAATCTGAAATATACATTTGTGGCTAAATTTAAAAAACTAGCATAAAATAAAATATGTCAAGTCATTCTACTACTGTTGAAAATCATTGGAAAGGCGGAGTTTCTCCATTTGGCGTTAGCTATGGAAAAATGATGATGTGGTTTTTCCTCATTTCTGATGCATTTACTTTCTCAAGCTTACTTGCTGCTTACGGTTTTATGAGGCACAAATACACCGATTTATGGCCTGATCCAGGAGTTGTATTTACTCACTTTCCTTTTTACGAAGGACACATTCCTTTGGCTTATGTTGGATTAATGACGTTTATCCTTATTATGTCTTCTGTAACAATGGTTTTGGCAGTAGAGGCAGGACACAGAAACGATAAAAGAGGAGTAAGTATATGGATGTTCTTAACTATAATTGGAGGTGCTGCTTTTGTGGGTTCACAAGCATGGGAATGGTATCACTTTATTCACGGAACAGAGCACGGAGCTGTAAGAAATATTCTTGTGGACGGTGTTTACAAAGATCAATTAATACACGGGGCAAACTTAACTTATAACGAATACGGTTTACCTGTTTTTGCAGACTTCTTTTTCTTTATAACTGGTTTTCATGGAACTCACGTGTTCTCCGGGGTAGTTATTAATGCAATAATTTTTATCAATGTGTTAAACGACACCTACGTAAAACGAGGCCACTATGAAATGGTTGAGAAAGTTGGTTTGTATTGGCATTTTGTTGACCTTGTTTGGGTATTTGTATTCACATTCTTTTATTTACTGTAACAATTTAATTCAATTTATATGTCTGAATTTCACGACGATTTTCCGAGTTACGAAACATTAGCTCATCATTCAGAAGAAGAAGGAAAAACAAAAAGAAAAAAACTATGGCAAGTATTCTGGATCATGCTTGCTATTACTTTAGTTGAACTTTATATTGGTTTTAAGGTTAAAGAATGGAATTTAACAGGAACATTCACTATCAAATTTATTTTTATCACTCTTACACTTGTAAAAGCAGCCTATATAGTTCTTTCATTTATGCACTTGGGCGACGAAGAAAGATCTTTTAGATATGTGATATTAATACCATTTTGTGTTTTTGTAATTTATTTGGTTACACTTGTAGACATAAGCGAAGGCACTTACTCTAAAGCAGGAAGATATGGTTTAGATGAAAATGTTATAAAGCAAAAACAAGAACAACTAAACAATAAATCTTCTCACGATACTGACCACAAAAGTCAATCACACTAATAATACTATAAAAATTATGGGAAGTAATTTAAGTCTAAAAAAGAGGCTGATTCTTCCCTTTTTTTTTGTTGCCCCTGCGGTATTTTGTCTTTCATTTTATTATTATTTTGTTAGAAAACCTCTAATACAAAACAATGTTCCTGTTTTTAAGAGACTGCAACATTATGGGCCAATCGCAGGAGTTACAAATAATGGTGATACATCATATTTTAAGTTAAACTACCCGAAGTTCTATTCACCACAAAAAAAGGAATATTTAAACTCTGATGGAAGAATTATTGTAATTCAATTTGCAGAAAACATAAATGAAAAAGAACAAGGAATGGTTTGTGCAAATTTGTTCAGAATTCAAAAAAGAGTGAATCACATTAAAGGTTTAAGATTTGTGAGTGTGACTAATGGAAGCAAGAAAAACTCAGATCAAACCGCTTTAGAAAATGTAAGAAGAGTTCATTCAGGCGAAATTTGGGATTTTTACTGTGTAAGCAATTCAGCTTTAGATTCACTTAAACAACAATTTGTTAAAGCCTTACCAAACTTAACCTATGATTCTCTTAAAACATCGCTGTTTTTAATTGATCCAAATCAACAAATTAGAGGACATTATTATGGTAATTCCATTAATGCTGTGAACACTTTGCAGGCAGAAATTGTTGTTTTAAACGGTGAAGTAAAATTTAATAAAAAACATCAGAAAAACTGATCATAAAATGGAAATTCAAGCAAAGGACAATATTTATAAGCCAATTATCATTACGCTTTCAATACTTATACCAATAGTTGTTGCTATTTTAATGGTAATTCCCGGAAGACAGAACTCGGCAGATAGCCCAATTTCTTCATTACCTTTGTTTCATGCTGTTTTAAATGGCTCTACTGCACTGTGTTTAATTTTAGGTTATTTTTTTGTTAAGGCAAAACAAATTAAAGTTCACAGAACATTAATGTTAAGTGCTTTTATTTTATCAAGTATTTTTTTGGTTTCTTATGTAGTCTATCATTATACTTTTCCACCAACAAAATTTGGTGGGGAAGGCTTTGTTCGTTCAATCTATTTTTTTATATTAATAACTCATATTGTTTTAGCTACCACTATTGTGCCTTTGGCACTTTTTGCTATTTATTTCGCATTATCAAATCAAATAGTAAAACATAAAAAAGTAACAAAATTTACTTTACCAATATGGATTTACGTTTCAATTACTGGAGTAATTGTTTATTTACTAATGTCACCATATTATTAAGATTTTTGTTTTTAACGCACAGTTAGATGCCATAATAATTTTTGTTTTTATACATCTTTGTTTACCTTTATCGTCATTGATATATTCCATGGCTATGAAAAATACACTATTAGTTGTTCTATTATTGCTGTATTCTCCAGCATTTATTTATTCTCAAGTAAAAGAAGAAGAAACAGTTGTAAATGGTGTTGGTCTTCCCGAAAATCAAGATGCGGAAAATATCTACAACCAAGGCGTATCATTTTACAAACAAAAAATGTTTGAAGATGCAATCAGATCATTTGACAAAGCCATTCAATTAAAACCAAATTTTGACAAAGCCATTTCTAACCGCGGTTCTATAAGATATGAAGCACAAGATTATAAGAGTGCTTTAGCTGATTTTAACACAGCTTTAGCCATAAACCCAAATAATGAAAGTGCCTTGTTTGGTAGAGCAAATACATACATCTCCACTGATAATGCAGAAAAAGCAATAATAGATTTAAACAATTATATCAAATTAAACGCCAACAATTCCTTAGGATATTATTACCGTGGAATAGCAAAATTCTCTATAAATAATTTTGAAGAAGCATTAAAAGATTTTGATAAATCCATAGAGCTCAAATCTGATTTTGATTACGCTTTTAACGACAGAGCCAGTACTAAAAGGCAAATGCAAGATATACAAGGTGCAATTAGTGATTACTCTAATGCTATTTTACTTAATCCATACTTTGTAATTGCATACAATAATTTAGGCAGTGCAAAAATGAAAAATGGAGACATAAAGGGTGCAATAGAAGCCTACGACAATGCCGTTAAAATTGATTCAAAATATTACATAGCGCTCAACAACAGGGGAAATGCAAAATATGAATCAGGCGATTTTGAAGGAGCTTTGAAAGATTTTTTAGAGGTTGTAAAAATTAAGGAAGATTATTATTTTGCATATTGTAATATATCCTCTGTAAAATTTAAAATGAAAGATTACAACGGCTCTATTGATGCATCAAGCAAAGCAATTAAATTAAATCCAAACTATGGCGCAGCATACTTAAACAGAGGTACTGCCAAAGAAATGGTTAGAGATCAAATTGGGGCTTGCGATGATTGGGACAAAGCCTTTAAATTAGGCATGATTCAAGCAAAAAATTATTTAAGTGAGTGTGTTCAAAAATGAAAATTTAACTATGAAAAATTTCTACTCCCTATTAATATTTGTTTTAATTTCATCACTTTCTTTTTCTCAGTCAAAAGTATTTAAAGAAAATGTTAAACTTGGCGACGAGTTCTTTGAACAAGGGCCTGCTTTTCATAGAAAGGCTTTAATAAATTTCTTGAGAGCAGATAGTATTGATGATACCCATCCTGAAATTAAGTTAAAAATTGGCATTTGCTACCTGAATTCTTTTTTTAAATACAAAGCAAAAGACTACTTTCAAAAAGCCTACTCTATGAAACCTGATATTGCTCCAGATATTCACTATTATTTAGGGCAATGTGAACATTTAGATTTAAATTGGGACAAGGCAAAAGAAGAATATGAAAAATATAGAGCCACGTTAAGCTATACAAAAAAAGAAGATAAAACGAACATTGCTGATGTTGAAAAAAAATTAGCAGAAATTGAAGTTGGAAAAATCTTAGTAAAAAAACCTATTAGAGTTTTTATCGATAATTTAGGTCCCAATATTAACGGCCCTTATACAGATTACAGCCCTGTAATTTCGGCTGATGAAGACATGCTCATGTTTACATCACGAAGGAACAACACCACAGGCGGAGCATTAGACGAGAACTATGATGAATTTTACGAGGATATATTTAGAACTTATAGCTTCAATAATACTTGGTCTACACCTATTAACTTGGGAGAACCTGTAAATACAAAAGGGCATGATGCAACTATTAATTTGTCTGCAGATGGTCAAAAATTACTAGTTTACATTGACGATAAAGGATTTGGAAACATTTACGAATCTATATTAGACGGCGAAAAATGGACTAAACCAGAAAGTTTTCCCAAACAAATTAATTCTAAATATCATGAATCTTCCGCATGTTATTCTTACGACGGAAACATTCTTTATTTTGTAAGCGATAGAGAAAATGGATTTGGTGGTTCAGACATTTATTACTGTAAAAAAGATGAAAAAGGTCAATGGGGCGAGTCCATCAATATTGGCACACCAATAAATACTAAATACGACGAAGAGAGTGTTTTTATGATGCCTGATGGCAAAACAATGTATTTTAGTTCAAAAGGGCACGAAACAATGGGAGGATTTGATATTTTTAAATCCGTTATGGATTCTACAGGAAAATGGTGCCAACCAATAAATAGTGGATATCCAGTAAATAGTTCAGATGATGATGTAAGTTTTGTGCTTTCAGCCGATGGTAAACACGGTTACTATGCAGCAGTAAAAAAAGAAGGTTATGGAAACAGAGATATCTATTTAATCAGTTTCCTCGGAAAAGAGAAATCATTACTAATGAGTACAGAAGACAATTTAATGGCCAGTTTAGCAGCTCCAATATCCCAAACTGTTACAATCTCAGAAGCTGTTGAGTTAAAATCTAGTGCCATAACTCTTTTAAAAGGAATTGTTATTGATGAAAATACAAAGCAGCCAATTGAGGCAGTGGTATCAATAACTGATAATTCCACCAGTCAAGAAATTGCAAATTTTAAATCAAATAGCAAAACCGGTAAATACCTTGTTACACTGCCATCAGGTAAAAATTATGGTATTGCTGTAAAAAATGATAATTATCTATTCCATTCCGAAAATTTTGACATCCCATTTACCAGCAACTACCAAGAAATTGCAAAAGATGTTACCTTAAAATCAATTGCAGTGGGTTCAAAAATAGTTTTGAAGAATGTATTTTATGATTTTGATAAAGCCACATTAAGGAGCGAATCGCAAACAGAATTAAATCTTTTGGTTAAACTTTTAAATGATATTCCTAAAATGACTATTGAGCTTTCTAGCCATACAGATAATAAAGGCAGCGAAAAATATAACTTAGATTTATCTGACAGAAGATCAAAAGCAGTGGTGGAATACCTAATTAATAAAGGAATTGATAAAAAAAGGGTGCAAGCCAAAGGATATGGTTTTTCTGACCCTTTAACTCCAAATGATACAGAGGCAGGAAGGCAAATGAACAGAAGAACTGAGTTTAAAATCTTAAGCAGATAATATTTTACTAAATGTTGGTATTTCATTCTCATTGTCAAATGGGAAATCAGATGTTTATTTATGCTTGTGCAAGATCGCTCTCAAAAAAGAAAAATATTCCTTATTGCCTCAGCGAAATTGATAAATTAAAATTTTTTGAACTTTCACACGAAGATTATTCCAAAAATAAACACAAGTACTTAAAATTTAAACTTCTTAATAAATTAAAACTAAGCAAATTTAAATTCGAACATTATCAAGATAACAGAATAGACTATTCTGAAAAAATGATGGTAGAAAAACAAAAAAATATTTGGTATTACGGATATTTCCAAAGCGAAAAATATTTCTTTGATAACGAAAGTGAATTTAAAAAATTATTTACAATTAAGCAACCATACCGAGATGAATACTTAAAAGCAATTACAAAATTAAACTTAGGAAACGATTACATTAGTGTGCACATTCGCCTTAAAGACTACAAAACATTTGGACCCGATTATTTGAATGGCCCAGACCTTTCATTGCCATTTTCATATTATCACAAACTACTTTCTCCATTTAAAGACTCCAACAAAAAAATTGTAATTATGAGTGATGAGCCTCAATTGGTAAAAAAAGAATTCGCTTATTTAAACAACGCAATATATTCTGAAGAATCAGCAATTGTAGATTTTCAAATTATACAAAACGCCCACGTATGTATAAATGCCAATAGCACTTTTAGCTGGTGGGCAGCTTGGCTAAATGATAGAAAGGACAAAAAAGTATTTGTGCCAAATTATTTTCTTGGATTTAAAGTTAAAAAAGAATTCCCTTTAAATATTATTCCTGAGGCATGGAGTAAGCAAGATGTTTATTAAATTATATTTGCAAAAATCAACAAATTACAGGTATGGGTTTAAAGAACTCTTTAATTAAAATCTATAATTGGCCCTTTCTATCAAAGGAAGAAACAAATACCAATCAAAAAAAAATCAGGGACATTGAATGGGATGCAATTGCAACATTCATAAAAAAGGGGAATTTTTTAGACGTAGGGTGTGGTGCAGGATACGCAATGAAAAAAGCAGAATCTATTGGCTGCACTGTTTTTGGAATTGATCCAGATCCTGGTGGACACGGAGTGGGCAGAGAAGGTTCTAATTTTAATGTAGGCTCCGTAACAATTAAACAAGCTTTTGCCGAAAAAATTCCTTTTGACTCAGAAATGTTTAATACCGTTTATTCTTCGCATGTTTTAGAACACGTAAATAGCGAAGAAGAAAGTTTACGTGAAATGAAAAGGGTACTTAAAAATGATGGAACTCTTATCATTGGAATGCCCACAAGCCATATGGCTTATATAAATTTAATTACATCTACTTTGTTTACACCTCATCAAAGATTTGTAAACTTTTTTTTATCTCCTTTCATAAAAACTGGAAAAATATCATTCAGAGAACTATTTGTTCCAAACTCACACAGCCACCAAAACAAAACAGTTTTTTTTGACATTAAAAAATACAAGATCAGCAATTGGAAAAAAATTGTTGAACAAGAATTTACTGTTTTGGAAACAATAAAACCTGCATTTTATCCTTTTCCAGAATCTGCTCAATGGTTTAAATTCAGGAAAAACCACAAATTTACAAGTAGCGTTTTTTTTATTTGTAAGAAAAAGTAATTTCAAATTTTATTGTATGAAACATCTAATTAGTGTTATAATTTTTGCTGTATTTAGCAATCTTTTATGGGCTGGTCAAATGAAATTATTGGCTCCACAAAATTCCTATCCTACAGATAACCGTAGCGATTCTATTGATATTATAAACACCGAAATAAATTTAAACATTACAGATTTTACAACTAAAATTATTTCAGGTAATTCTAAAATTACTTTTATACCAAAAGTTAACGGAATAAATAAAATAAATTTAGATTTATTAAGTATGACTGTAGATTCCATCGTAAATTTCAATGGGCAAAATCTTAGTTTTATATACAACGATACTTTATTAAAAATAAATTTAAATCAAACATTTAATTTGCAGCAAGAAACTAGCGTAACTGTATATTATCATGGTGCACCGGGAGTTGAGCCAAATGGTTTTGGTGGCTTCTATTTTCAGAATAATATAGCCTACAATATTGGCGTTGCTTTTATTGCTAATCCTCATAATTATGGAAGAATATGGTTCCCATGCTTTGATAATTTTACAGAAAGATTTTCAGTAAAAACAAACATTACTACTCTTGGTAACCACAAAGCATTCTGCGGTGGATTACTCACAGACACCATTCAAAACAACAATGGCACAATTACCTGGAAATGGAATTTAGAGGAAACTGTTCCCAGCTATCTAGTATCAGTTGCTGTGGGCTCTTATGCCACTATTCAAAAAACTTTTTCGGGGCTTAATGGCCAAATATTGGTCCAAATAGGCGCTCTGCCAAACGATACCAATTTAGTAAATGGTTCTTTTATAAATCTTGAAGATTGCTTTGATATTTTTGAAGGTAAATTTGGGGCACATCAATTTCCAAGAGTTGGATACGTTATAGTTCCGTTTACAGCTGGTGCTATGGAACATGTAACAAACATTGCCTATCCACGAGGTTTTATAAACGGACAAACAACTTACGAAGCACCCCTGATGGCACATGAACTCTCGCACATGTGGTTTGGTGATTTAGTTACTTGCAAAACTCACGAAGACATGTGGCTAAACGAAGGATTTGCCAGCTACTGCTCTGAATTATTTACAGAAAACAAATACTCTAGACAAGCGTTTGAAAATGCAATAAAAGAAAACAGAGACCAAGTGCTGCATTTTTCTAATTACAAGGAGGGAGAATATTTTCCTGTTAGCGGAGTTCCACACCAATATACATATGGAGAACATACCTATATGAAAGGTGAAGATGTTGCCAATTCTTTAAGAGGTTTTTTGGGAGACAGTTTGTTTTTTAACGGAATAAGAAACTACTTACAAGAAAAAAAATTTACTGCCTGCTCATCTGAAGATTTACGCGATTTTTTACAGCAATATTCCGGACAAAATTTAACTGCCTTTTTTAGCGATTGGGTTTTTAAAGGTGGATTTGTAGATGCAACAATTGATTCGTTTAGAGTTGAAACCAACATGCCTGCAAATATTCAAACAAAAGTTTACTTCAAACAAAAGCTCAAAGGAACCAATACCTATTACAGTTCATTCCCCATTGAACTAACATTAGTGGATGAAAATTGGAACAGAGAAAAAATCACAGTTAATGTTTCATCTCAAAATTCATCAGCAACAATTACAAGTACTGTATTTCCTAAAGTAATTTTTATAAACGAAAATGAAAAAATTGGTTTAGCAGCTATTGCTGTAACAAATACCATAAAATCAAACGGTTCTAAATCTTTTCAACCGGCTCAAATTACTGTAAACACAACAAATATTGCAGACTCCGCACTTATCAGAGTGGTCCACCATTATACCGCCCCCGATGGATTTAAAAATCAAAAGCCATACAGATTGTCTCCTCAGAGGTATTTTACTATAGAAGGAATTTTAAATAGCAATTACACGGGCACAGCTGCCTTCTCCTACGACGGAAGGTCTAATGGATTTTCTGGGAATCAATACTTAGATCATTTACTTATCAATGATAGTGAAGACAGTTTATTTTTATTCTTTAGAAAAGATCCATCAATGGATTGGGAAATTTTCCCTAAATACTCAAAAGTTATGGGCAACACAAACGACAAATTAGGAAGCATAAGAATAGATTCATTGGTCTTGGGCGATTATGTTTTAGGAATGAAAGATTATTTAGCATCCACTGAACTAAATCCCGGCATTGATAAAGGCGATTTTAGAATTTACCCCAACCCTACTGAAGGATTATTTACATTAGAATTACATTCAATTGAAGGCAATTCTAATAAAGTTCAAATTTTTGATATTCTTGGTAACTTAGTAAAAGAAATACATCAAAATAGCTCGCAAAAAAACATCTCAATTGATTTAATCTCAGAAAAACCTGGGATTTACTTTGTGTTTTTAAATTCCAAAAAGGCAAAAAGATTAATTAGAATATAAAATTCTCCTAAAAATTTAACATAAAAAAAGCATAAGATAAATTTACATTTAATTATAATTTTTATATTTGGAAAAATTTCAAAAAAAAAGAGAAAAATTATGAGAAAAACATTACTGCTTACTTTGGCTTTGGGGGCATTTTTAAAAATAAACGCAACCAATCCTTACCACGGTGTAAGAAAAATTGACAAACTTCAAAAAAATAAAAACTTTTTAGACGGTCAACAATTTTCTATGCCAAACTACAATTTGGCACCTAACCAAACACCAAACCAATTTGTAGCTGCTTCAGGGCCAGTTTTAAGAATTAACGCCGGAAGCTCACCTAATTTATTTACCTCCATTTTTGGTATGCAAAACTCTGTTTATGCTAACCAAGATTTGGGTTTAATCACATTAACCAGAAGAAGAAATGCAGGAGACCCTGGAGACGTAGGGTACGTGCAAACATCTTTCTCTACTAACATGGGTGCTTCTTTTGATACAACTTTAGCAGTAGTTAGTTTGGATAATCCATTTTGCCGTTACCCTTCTGGAGCAATCTACAATCCTGAAGGAAACACAAACCCTCTTAATGCTTTTGTTGTTGCCAGTGGACCGTGGCATCCTGGTGCCGATTGGCAAGGAAACTACTTTGGTTCGGTAAGAATTAATGGTAGTAACGGCAATGTTGTAGTTCAGGATAATTTAACAACACTTGAACAAAAATTTGATTTTGCAAGAACAAACATTCAATCTACATCTAACGGAAAAGTTTATGTTACTTCCGCAGAATATACAAATGTTAATGGCACTACCGCTGTTGATCAAGGTTTCCAGAAGGGAGTTTTAAATATTGGTACTTTTAATTCTACAGCAAATGCTTTTGACTGGACAACTAGAGCTTTCCCACATAACTTTAAATTAGACCCTGTGGACAACACTCCAAGAACCTATACAACTTCTACAACAGCTTGGTCTGAAGACGGACAAGTTGGTTATTATATATACATTGGAGAAGATGCAACCAGTTCATTTAATTCTTACCAACCAATTGTTTATACTACTACTAATGCCGGTACAACCTGGAGTTTAATGCCAATTTACGATTTTAGAAATTTAACTGGTTTAACAGATTACCTCAGAGCTACTAACGCAGGAACTAAAAGACCTTTCTTTACTCAAACTCATGGCATTGATGCTGTTGTTGATGAATTTAACAACCTACACTTGTTTTCTGCCGTTTTAAGTGCAAGTTCTGAGGATGTAGATTCAATTGATTATTCTTGGAATTTCCCTATTCATTTATTTGATGTTGTTACTTCGCCTTGTGGCTCTTGGAGTGCAATCCATATTGATTCACTAAAAACTTCCGATGTTGTTGCGGCCAATTCTATATGGACAAATAATGGTGGAATTGGTTGGGATGCAAGATTACAGATGGGAAGAACAACCGATGGTTCTAAAGTATTTTATTCTTGGATAGACACTGATCCTGCTGTTTGGGGTAGTGTTACAGAAAATCTTTTCCCAGATGTTATTGGCAGAGCTTATGATGTTTCAAGCAAAAAACTAACTCCAATTGTTAACTTTACTTCCAGTGATCTTGTAAATGCAGGTAAAAACTATTGGTATTTTTCTTCCAATATAGTTCTGCAAAATGATACTACCTATATAGTACCATCTACAATTGCAGATTCTCGTGTGGCCGGTGATGATGGCACTGGTGCAATTTCTCACTATTATTTAAAAGGTATTGAGTTCACAGAAAGTCAATTTAATATTTCTGCTTTCTCTTGCCCAGTAGTAACAGGAGACGTTACCACTGTTAATGATGTATGTAACACTGGTGTTGGTTCTGCTACATTAAACATTTCTAATCCATCAAACTATTGTTATTCTTGGGATAATGCTGTAAATAGTACCAATACTTTTTCTGGTTTTTCAGCAGGAAACCATACTGTTACAATTTACGATAACAACGGATGCAGCACCGCATTTCCATTTACTGTTGGTGGAAGCTTAGGTGTTACATCTGCTCAATCTTCAAGCACACAATCAAGTTCTTGCTTGGTACCCGATGGTTCTGCAACCGTAACAATAGAACCAGCACCCCAATCTTATTCATGGAATACTACCCCAGCCCAAACCACAGCTACTGCAACAGGACTTGCTGCAGGCGCTTATATTTGTACAATAGTTAGTTCAACTGGATGCACTATACCTTACACCGTAAATGTTACATCATTAAATGGAAATTCACCTAATGCAACAGCAACAGCGGCTTTGTGTAGTGGAACTGCTACCGGAACTGCTACTTCTGCACCAACAGGGGGTACTGCTCCTTACACTTACAGCTGGAACACAACACCTGTTCAAACTACTGCAACTGCCACAAACTTACTTCCCGGCGATTACATTGTAACTGTTACAGATGCTGAAGGCTGTAGCTCTACTCAAACTGTTTCTGTGGGAAATGCTTCTGCAATAACTTTAGGAAGTTCAACAGTAACTGGCAACAACAGTACTTCCAATCCTGATGGTTCTGCAACAGTTGTTGTTGAAGGTGGCGCAGGAGGATTTTCATACTCATGGAACACAACTCCGGCTCAAACTACAAATTCTGCTACAAATCTTCTTGCCGGAAATTACACTGTAACTGTTACTGATGCCAACAATTGTACTGCTTCATTCACCTTTACAGTTCCTAGCTTCACCGCTCTTAAAGAAAATGCTGTTACAAATTCTGTAAGTGTATTCCCTAATCCAACAAACGGAATCATTTCTTTAAAAATTGAAAATTTACAATTGAACAATGCAGTTGTAAAAGTTATTAATTTAAGTGGACAAACAGTATACTCAAATAACTTGAGAAATTATGCAAACGGCACTACTACAATTGACTTAAGTAATCAATCTAATGGTGTTTATTTTGTTCAAGTAGTTTCTGATAAAGAAGTAATTACAAAGAGAATTATTAAAACTAAAAACTAAAGTTTTAACCATTAAAAGAATAGCAAAAAGCCCCGTACAATAATTGTACGGGGCTTTTTTATTATAGAAAGTTACTTTTTATATGTTTTTAAGATGTGCGGGTTTCAAAATAAACAACTTCTTTTATTTACTATAAAACCAGATTGCGGATAATTGCAAAGCCTTATCCCCTTGCCCAATTTCCACAATGACGTTGAGAGATAATAAAATAGAAAGCCTTTTATCTAGATAATACCTTTTATATTTGCATTTAAAATAAGATGTTATTCATTTAAACTAATTATATAATTGGAAATAGAAAAGATTGATAAAAACTTTGAGTTACGATGGAATAACGTTTTAAAGTTTATTGAAGAGAAGTTTGGAGAGAAACCTGATATTACAGTGGTTCTATTCTTAATAGGAGTGCAAGAATTAGGAAAAATTAAAAAAAAATTTTCTAAAGATCAAAAAATAGAAATTATGCATGTTGCAGTGTGCACACTTTTAATGCAATATGGGTTCTACAAATTTATTGGAAGAGACGAAGAAGGATGGCCACATTTTGAAGCCACTGAAAAATTGCCCTTTTTAGCTCCCTTGCAACAAAGCAAATTTATTAGAGAAGCAATAGTAGATTACTTCGAAAAAGAATAAATCTATTTTATTGTAATAGTTTTTTCGGTAGTTTTTCCAATTTCAAGTTGAATGTAATCTCTACCTATTTTGTTGTTCTTTCCTGAAGCAATTACCTCTAAAATTGCTTCTAGCTTAAATGTGAAATAAGCTTTGCCTTTTATATCAGTAGTTGCATTTTGATCAATTATACTAGAAGCATTATATGTTTTTGAAGTAATTCTTACCTTAGCACCTTGTATTGCTTTATTAAGTGAATCCACAACAGTAATTTCTACTTTAGGATCCGACTTTTTGCCACAAGAACTAGAAGACACTAGAACTCCAAAACACAAAACAGTTAAAAGGAATAAAACTTTTCTCATATTTAATTTTGCAAACTTAATTTTTTTTCTTTAAGATTGGTAAAAATAATAGATAGATTTTAATAAATAACATGAAAAAGAAATTTTTATTGCTCAGTATAATCTTAGTCAGCAGTTTTGTAGGCATTTCTCAGGAAAAAAAAACAAATCCGTTTGCAACAGCAAAACCAACAAACGCAATTGAACCTTATAAAATTTTATCGAGCGATAGTATTGTTGAAATAAGGACTGATTTAGGAAATATTTTAGTACGGCTCTACAACGAAACCCCAAAACATAGAGATAACTTTATGAAACTGGCAAGGAATAAATATTTTGATAGCCTTATGTTTCATAGAGTAATAAAAGAATTTATGATTCAAGGAGGAGATCCAGAATCAAAAAGAGCACAACCAGAACAAATGCTGGGAAATGGTGGTCCAGGATATACCATTCCAGCAGAAATAAACACTAAATATTTTCATAAAAAAGGAGCTTTAAGTGCGGCAAGACTTGGAGATGAAATAAACCCTAATAAGGAATCATCTGGCTCGCAATTCTACATTGTACAAGGTAGAACTTTTACTGAAAATGATTTAAAAGCAACTGAAGAAGGAAAGATCATGCAAATAAAAAGAACTTTATACAATCAATACCTCAATCATCCAGACAACATAATGCTGAGAAATAAAGTTATTAGGTTACAAAATGAAAATAAAATTGATTCATTAAACATGATAAATGGCGTTGCGATAAATTATGTGGAAGAAGAATTTAAAAAACAATCTGTTTCTAAATTTTCTGAAGAGCAATTAAAGGCCTATTCTACAATTGGTGGGGCACCTCACTTAGATGGCGGTTATACTGTATTTGGTGAGGTAATAGAAGGTTTGGATGTTATTGACAAAATTGCCGCATTAGAAACAGGAAGTTCAGACAGACCAAAAACAGATATTAGAATGTTTGTTACAATTCCCTCAAAAAAGGAACTTAAAAAGAAAAAGTAAAAATCTACTTTGAACAAAAAGAAAATCCTTATTGTGGGACAAGGCATTGCAGGCTCTTGTCTTGCTTTGGAATTTATTTCAAACGGAATTGAGGTAGTAGTAATTTCAGAAAAAAATGAAAACTCTGCTTCTAAAATTGCAGCCGGCCTTTTTAATCCTTTAGTTTTAAAAAAATTAAACCCGGGATGGAAAGCATATGAAACGCTAAAGGCAGCTAAAAATTTTTACTCTTATTGGCAAAGTTATTGGGATTGCCATTTTTTTTTCGAGCAACCGTTGGCAAAAGTTATTTTAAATAAAGATGAAAAAAGAGAATGGCAAAAAAAAACACCCTTACTAAATTACTTTGCAAGCGAAGAAATTATTAATAATCCTTGCTCTAACTTTTGGTTCGACCATGAAGGATACGGCATTATTAAGGAAGCGGGATATTTGAATACCAATTTATTTCTTGAAAAAACAAAGGAATATTTGTGCCGTAATAATTCTTTTTTAGAAAAACAGTTTAGTGAACTAGACGTAGATTATAGGCAAGATAAACTAAAATACGATAATATAATTTATGATGAAATTATATTTTGCCAAGGTTATTATTCTAAACAAAATTTATTTTTTCCTGAACAATTTTTTAAGGCAGTAAAAGGGCAATTATTAACCATAGAAATTCCAAATTACAAATCAGAATATTTAATTTCCAAAGGAATGTATATAGTTCCCACTTCTAACAATTTATTTAAAGTTGGAGCTACTTATGAATGGGATGAATTGGATGAGAATCCCACACAAAAAGGGAGAGAGTTATTAGAGATTGAACTCAAACAAATACTTAAAACAGAATATAAAATTGTTAATCAATTAGCAAGTGTGCGGCCTGCTAGTATAGATAGAAAACCTATATTAGGAAAAAGCAAATTGCATAAGAATATCCATATTTTTAATGGATTAGGAACAAGAGGTGTTATACTTGCACCTTGGCTAGCACACCATTTGTATAAAAGTATTATCCAAGAAAGTGAAATTGTTTTAGAATGTAATATTTCCAGATTTAGAAATAGGAAAAATTAAAAGATCTTAATTTTTTCTGATTTTACATTAAACGAAATTGGAATGTTATCTTTGTATTAACTATAAAAAAAAAAATATGGCATTGGTAGGTTCTATCTTATCAAAAGTAGTTGACATAAAAAAATCCATTCCGGCAGTTAAAATATTGAGGAATAGTCAGAAAACACAGAAAAAACAATTACTTAAACATCTAAGAATAGCACGAAGCACTGAGTTTGGTAAGCACTATAAATTTGACGATATTTTCTTTTCCAAAGACCCCGTAAAATCATTTCAAAATAGCATACCAATACACGATTACAATAAAATGTTTGATGAATGGTGGTTTAAATGTTTGCAAAACGAAAGTGATGTGTGTTGGCCTGGAAAAGTAAAGTATTTTGCTTTAAGCAGTGGCACTTCAGGGGCATCTAGCAAACACATTCCGCTTACCAAAGAAATGATAAGAAGTATCAAAAGAACAAGTATAAAACAAATATTGTCTTTGTCTAATTATGAGTTGCCCGAAGACTGCTTAAACAGAGGATATTTGATGGTGGGTGGAAGCACACACTTAGTGCACATGGGAGATTATTACGAAGGAGATTTAAGTGGAATAACTGCAAGCAAAATACCTTCATGGTTTCAATATTTTTATAAGCCTGGAAAAGAGATTGCCAAGGAAAGAGATTGGCCTACAAAAATACAAATGATTGTGGATTCTGCACCGCAATGGGACATAAGTATTTTAGTAGGTGTTCCTGCATGGATTCAAATAATAATTGAGAGAATATTAGAAAAATACAATCTAAATACCATACATGATTTATGGCCAAATCTTAAAATTTTTGTACACGGAGGTGTTGCCTTTACGCCTTACAAAAAAGGATTTGAAAGATTGATGGGCAAGGAAATCATATACATTGAAAACTATTTGGCTTCAGAAGGTTTTATTGCCTATACCAATCGTCCAAATGCTCAAGGTATGATGTTATCTTTAAACAGTGGCATTTTTTATGAATTTGTTCCGTTTAATGAAGAAAATTTTGAATCGGATGGCTCCATAAAATCTTCTGCTCAAGCTATAAGTTTGGCAGAGGTGGAAGAAGGAAAAGAGTATGCAATTTTACTTTCTACCAACGCAGGAGCTTGGCGTTATTTAATTGGAGATACCATAAAATTTACGTCAAAAGAAAACAACGAAATTATTATCACCGGAAGAACCAAACATTTCTTGAGTTTAGTTGGCGAACATTTATCCGTAGATAATATGAATTCTGCAATTGAAAAATTATCTAGTGATTTTAACATTGAAATTCCAGAATTTACTGTTTCCGGGGTTAAACATGAAAACTTATTTGGTCACAACTGGTATTTAGGTATAAATGGAGACCATAAACTTGAAAATGAAACAGCAAAAAAAGTTATAGACGATTATTTAATGGAGATTAACGACGATTATAAAGTGGAAAGGGCTGCTGCACTAAAAAATATTGAGGTAAAAATAATTAATAGTTCAAAATTTATTGATTGGCTAAAATTAAAAGGTAAGGAAGGCGGACAAAATAAATTTCCAAGAGTTCTAAATGAACAACAACTAAAAGATTGGGAAGAATTTATTAGTAAATAATTATAATGATTCATGCCATTTCCCAAGGCATAGTTCTTGGTTTAATTTTAAGTGCACTTATTGGCCCTGTGTTTTTCTTGCTCATAAAAACAAGTATGAAAAATGGATTTAAAGCAGCACTTATTATGGAACTTGGTATAATCAGCAGCGATGCATTTTGCATTTTTCTTTCTTACATTGGAATGGCTAGTATTTTTAATAATCCACTTTATAAAAGCTATTTTATAATTATTGGTTCAGCTGTTTTAATGGTGTTTGGAGTGAGCACTTTTTTATCTCATAAAAAAATTAATTCTGAAAGTGACTTAATAAAGTCTTCCAATACAAAATTAATTTTAAAAGGATTTTTTTTTAATATTTCAAATCCTTCTGCTTTGTTTTTTTGGATAGGCACAGTTGGACTAGCAGTAACTCAATTTGCAAATAGCGTCAGTAAAATAATTGTATATTTTTTATCAACCTTACTAACAGTTTTTGCTTTAGATTTATTAAAAGCATATTCAGCAAAAGCCATCAACGAAAAAATAAATGACTATACACTTGGTATAATTACCAGGATTGCAGGAATTGGAATATTTCTATTTGGGGTATATTTAATTATTGATTTTTACTTTGTAAAATAATTAGTTTTTTAACGTTCTATTTAACCAATCAAAGTACACTCTATTCCATAAAATAGAATTTTGTGGTTTTAAAACCCAGTGTCCTTCATCTGGAATATACAAAAATCTACTCGGAATATTTTTTAGTTGTGCAACACCAAATGCTTGCATTCCCTCAGATATTGGAACTCTAAAATCCTTTTCATTGTGAATAACTAAAATGGGTGTATCCCAATTTTTCACAAATTTATGTGGAGAGTTTTTCATAAATCCTAATTCATTTTCTTTTTCCCAATAGGGCTTTCCAATGTCATGATTAGAAAAAAACATTTCATCCGTCATAGTATACCAGCTCTCTAAATTAAACAATCCGCAATGAGCAATAAATGTTTTAAATCGTTTATTGTGATTTCCTGCCATAAAATAAACACTGTATCCTCCATAACTTGCACCTACAGCACCTAATTTATTTTTATCTATGTATGTTCTTTTTGAGATACTATCAATAGCAGAATAATAGTCATTAATAGCTTGTCCACCCCAATTTTGGGCAATGTCATCGTTCCATTTTCTCCCAAAACCGGGTAACCCTCTCCTATTGGGTGCAACTACAATATAATCATTTGCAGCCATTAATTGAAAATTCCAACGGTAAGAAAAAAATTGACTAACCGCACTTTGAGGACCACCCTGACAATACAACAAAGCTGGATATTTTTTGGTAGCATCAAAATCAGAAGGAAAAATTACCCAAACCAATTCTTTTTTTCCATCGCTGGTGCTTATCCAATTTTTTTCTACTTTACCCATTTTTAATTTCGAAAGCAACTCATCATTTTGTGAAGTTATTTTTGTTTCACCGTTGGTTTTTAAGTCAATTTTATAAATATCAATCGGTCTAGAAATACTCATTTTGTTTACAATTAAAAAATCTCCACAAGAAATGATGTTGGTATAATCTGCATCTTCTTTAGAAATTTTAGAAACTTTTCCTGTTGCAATCTCTCCCCTAAAAATTTGATCGGTACCATTTTCTGGTGCAGTATAGAAAATAGTTTTCCCATCGTTTGAACAAGTTATGTTTTCTGCTCCTTCTTCAAATTTAGGAAATAACTCTTTTGAGATAGACGATGAAATATCATAAAGAATAACTGCTGCTCTATCAGATTCATAACCTGCTGTTGGCATACTTCCCCATACAATTGATTTTCCATCCTTAGAAAATTTTGCATCCTTATCATAACCCATTCTCCCTTCAGAAATATTCTTTGTTTCAAAAGTTCTTAAATCAACCAAATACACATCTGTATTTGTTGAAAGGGCAAATGACTTTCCAACTTGCTTTTTGCTGTGATATGCTAAATAGTTTCCATCAGGAGAAAAAGATATTCCTTCTGAATCAAATTTTTCGCCCTCACATAAATCTTTTGGACTAAGTATTTTCCCACTCTCAAAACTTGCAATAAATACATGCGAATTATAATAATCATCCCAACTGTCCCAATTTCTGTAAAATAAATCATCAATTATTCTTGCATCAGTTTTAGGTAAATCTGGATAAATATCATGAACATTTTTTGTTGTTTTTACATCAGAGGTAAAGGCAATTCTTTTTCCATCTGCCGAAATACAATAATCATTTATTCCGTTTTCAATGTCAGAAACTTGCTGCTTGTTACTGCCATCAGTATTCATTGTAAACAATTGCACACCGTTTTTTTCGGTAGATAAATAAATTATTTTTGCACCATTTTCAATAAACCTTGCTCCAAATTCATTATAAACCCCATTGGCAATTTCTTTAGCTATATGATTTTCAACACTGCCAATTACTATATTTTTGTTTCCTTTGTTTTCTTGCACAGAGATAGTATTTACATCATAGACAATAAATTTCTTATCGGGAGAAATTTCGGGATTGCCAATTCTTTTTAGTTCTAACAAATCATCAATACTCATTTTTTTTTGAGCAAAAGAGAATGTTGTAAAAAAAGCAAGACTCAAAATTGAATAAATAGTTTTTTGTATTTTCATTTTTATAATTTTGGACTAAATTAAAGTAAACATTTAATTAAATAAAATGCCGCTAGTAATTTTTGATTTTATTGATGATTCCAAAAATGTGGCGGTATGGAAAATAACGGAGAACATTAACGAATTGGAAAATTTAAGCAAGGAAAAATTTTTTATTCCTGATGAACTAAATAGTTGGGCAGAAAATAGAAAATTGCAATGGCTAAGCAGCAGGATATTGCTCAATGAACTGTTACCAAATATTAAATTTATATTTTCGAAGGAAAAAGGACCAATAATAACTAAAGAAAATATACATGTTTCTGTTTCTCATACAAACTTCTATTCATGTGCTGTTGTTAGCCAAAATACTCAAGTGGGAATAGACATAGAGGAAATAAATTCTAAAGCAAAAAAAATTTCAAAAAAATTTTTTCATCCTTCAGAGTTTAATTTTTTAGCACATACATTTATTGATGAATCAAGTTTTTATACCTTGCTCTGGACAATTAAAGAAGCTATATTTAAAAAATTCCATCATTTACACTTAATTTTTAGTCAAGAAATAGTTTTAAAATCATTAAACAAAAAAGATAATTTTTTGGAAGCAGTTGTAACAGTAAAAATTAATTCTATGCCTGAGGACGTAAATACAAAGATTTTTAAAATTGATAACCATTACTTATGTATTGCATAATATAAGATAACTTATGGAACAAGATTTAAAATTATATTATTCAATTAAAGAAGTCTCCGAGAAATTTAATATCCCTTTTTCTTCATTGAGATTCTACGAAAAACAATTTCCACAATTAAAACCAAAAAGAAATTCAAAGGGAATAAGGCAATACTCAAAAAAAGACCTTGCGATAATAATTGAAATTATTGGCCTGGTTAAAAAAGAAGGACATACTTTAAATGGGGCTAAAGCAAAATTAAAACGAAACACGAATCTACCAACTGATAATAATGTGATTAACAGGCTTAGTGCAATTAAAACAAGCCTCGAACAGATTTTAAGTAGGTTAAATTAGGAACATTGGTAAACAAAAAAACCGTGAAAAAATCACGGTTTTAAATTTTTATACTTTGTTATTTTAAAAAGGCAGGTCGTCTTCTTGGCTATTTAAATTTACCGATGAAGAAATTACTGGAGGTGTATTTTGCACAGGCGCCTGATAGCTATTAGATTGAGGTGCAGACTGTGCTGTATTTTGATTACTGTCGGCATTCTCTATCCTCCAAGCATCTAAAGAATTAAAATATTTTACTTCTCCTTGTGGGTTTGTCCACTCTCTTCCTCTTAAATTAAATGAAACTTTAACAGTATCGCCAGCATTGAAATTATCAATTAAAGAACATTTGTCTTGTGTTAATTGAAAATTAATGTGTTGAGGATATTGACTACTGTTTTCTGTAATAACAAACTCTCTTTTTTTAAAGCTATCGCTTACTTTTTGTTCATTGAACTTTACTTTTATAACTCCTGTGATTTGTAACATAATACTTATATTTTTTTCAAAATTAATTAGAATTATAGGCTAATAAAAATTTACTTTTCAACACTTAGTAAAATCATCCACGCTTCTTTTACTTTATTCATTTCGAGGTATTTTTTTGCCAACTCATGAATCATTTCAATTTTATCATGGCTTTGAGAAATTGTAAGTTCATTAATTTTTATTGATTCAGTAAATTCAACTGCCTCATCCATGGAGGGAATTTTCTCTATGTTTCCTAATTGTCCAAGATTATTTCCAGTAAGAATTTTACTATTTCTTATAGAATTGGGAATTTGATCAACTCCAATTCCTAGGGTTGTTAGCGGTTTTTCTATTTCAAAAAGTGAATCTCCAAATGCCTTGCAGTACCAATTTTCTCCAAGCCTTCCTACAAGTCTTAATAAATCCTGACTAATTTTATCTCCAATCATCACATTTTCTGAAAGGTGAATCATTACAATTTCAGCCATCACCAAAATACCAGCTCCCCCTTCGCTTCCAAGTTCAAAAACGTTCTTTACTAAACATTCTAGTTGCACCGGCGATTCTTTTACTCTTTTTGGCTTAACCAACATTGAATCTATTGCAGTAAATCCTGACTTAATAAATTCATCAACACCCTTTGGATATTCTGTACTGGCCAAAGAAGCCTGCTGAACCATTTCATAATTAACCATATTTATTACTACTTCAGGAACTTCTAACACATTTTGATAAGAATGTTTTGTGGTATTGTCTCTTACTCTTCTTGCAGGGGAAAATACAAGCATTGGTGGATTATTACTAAAAATATTAAAGAAAGAGAACGGACTTAAATTATTATTTCCTGCTTTATCTATTGTGCTGGCAAACGCTATTGGTCTTGGCGCTACTAATGCAGTTAAGCACTGCTGTAGCTTTCCTAATGAAATTTCTTTGGGATTAATTTGGATCATTCTTTACTATTTTAGTTTGCAAAATTAGCAATAAATTAATCTTCAAAACCTTTGATTTGCAAAAACAAAACTAATTTAATACAATTGTATATCAATTATTTAAACTAAACTATAACCTATTAATGTTGCAACATCGTTTATTTTACTTTTATTTGCACAATAACTAAATAAATTTTATGAAAAAACTAATAATCTTAAGTAGCATGTTTGTAGCTACAATGTTTGCAACAGCTCAAAACACTTCTTGGAGTGTTGACAATTCACATTCTAATGTAAAATTTACAGTAACACACTTAGTTGTTTCCGAAGTAGATGGAAGTTTTAGAACTTACAATGGAAGCATTGAATCTACCAAAGCAGATTTTGATGGGGCTGCAATTAACTTTACAGTTGATGTAAACAGTGTTAATACAGACAATGAAATGAGAGACAAACATTTAAAAGCAGACGATTTTTTTAATGCAGAAAAATATCCTCAAATGTCTTTCAAAAGTACTTCATTTAAAAAGACTGCCGATAAGAAATATACTCTAGAAGGTGATTTAACAATAAGAGATGTTACTAAACGAGTAAAATTTGATGTGTATTTTGGCGGAATAATGAAAGATCCGTATGGCAACACAAAAGCAGGATTTAAAGCTACATCAAAAATCAGCAGAAAAGAGTTTAAATTAACTTGGAATCCAATGACAGAAGCTGGAGGAGCAGTAGTTGGAGACGAAGTAGAGGTTAAACTAAATCTTGAATTTGCACAAAAAAAATAATAAGAACAAAATAACTATTTTTAAGGCGTAAGAAATTTCTTACGCTTTTTTTATTTTTTTACTTTTAAGAAAATACTGCGATGAAATTAGAAGATGAAATAAATCAAAAAAAATTCAAAAGTGAAACTCAGAAGTTAATTATAAATATGCTCTACACAAGTA
Source organism: Bacteroidota bacterium (assembly GCA_037131955.1). Classification (GTDB taxonomy): domain Bacteria; phylum Bacteroidota; class Bacteroidia; order UBA4408; family UBA4408; genus CAIMMJ01. The sequence goes on along the minus strand of JBAXQC010000003.1, from coordinate 664 downwards.
ATTGGCTTGAAAGGAAAATGAAAAATTTTTTTGATGATGCAGAGCTCACACCCCAGCAATATAATGTCCTAAGAATATTAAGAGGCAGCAAAGAATCACTTTCTACAAATCAGATTAGAGAAAGAATGTTAGATAAAATGAGCGATGCAAGCAGAATTGTTGATAGATTGATTGTTAAAAACTTGGCCACAAAAAAAACACATTCTTCTGATAAAAGACTTGTGCAAGTAGAAATTACAAAAAAAGGTCTTAAACTTTTAGAAAATTTAGATCCAAAGATTTTAGAAATGGAAGCTGGAATAACAGGGTTAACAAAGACAGAATCTGCAACCATGAATGCACTGCTAGATAAAATGAGAAACGTAAAAAAATAATACTCAATAAAATAAATTGATAAAGTTATCTGCCATAATTATTACGCTTAATGAAGAAAGAAACATAGAAAGATGTTTAACTTCTTTGCGAAATATTGCAGATGAAATAATAGTTTTAGATTCTTTTTCTTCTGATAACACTGAATTAATTTGCAAAAAATTTGATGTGAAATTTGTAAAAAGAAAATGGGAAGGATATTCAAAAACAAAAAACTTTGCAAATGCATTGGCAAAAAATAATTTTATTCTATCGTTGGATGCAGATGAAGAAATTTCGGAAGAATTAAAAA
>JBAXQC010000002.1:0-89156 GCA_037131955.1 Bacteroidota bacterium | reverse complement strand
TTTTGCTGCACAAAAATAACCAGATAAAATGATGCCGTTTTTCGCTCCGAAAAAACACCATGTTTTTAAAAATAAACATCAGAAATCTGTAGTTTTGAATCCTATGTTTTCATTCAAATCAATTGATTTTATTGAGTTTACGAGATTTTGAGGGGCTACTAGTTACAAACCACCGTACGCTTGCATACCTACCTAGTAAATGTTAACTTCTCTTTCTAAGTCAACATCAAACATTTCTTTAACTGTTTGAATTACTTTTTCTGACAGCTCCCAAATCTCTGAACCTTTAGAATTTCCATAGTTTACTATTACCAAGGCTTGTTTGCTGTGTATGCCAACGTTGTTTTGCCTGTATCCTTTTAGTCCACATTGCTCTATAAGCCAGCCAGCAGCAAGTTTTACATTTCCATTTGCTGCAGGGTATGAAATTATTTGGGGAAATTTTTCTTTTATGCTGTTAAACTTTACTTGAGATACGATAGGATTTTTAAAAAAACTTCCGGCATTGCCTAATTCTGTAGGGTTGGGCAATTTGCTTTGCCTGATGTTTATAACCGCATTGCTCACATCTTTTAATGTAGGCTCTGTAATTTTCATTGCATCTAACTCTTGCTGTATGGAGCCGTATTGTGTATTTACTGAGGCGTTTTTTGACAACTTAAAATAAACATAACTTATTACGTATTGGTCTTTTACTTTTTGTTTAAAAATACTTTCTCGGTAGCCAAACTCACATTCTTGGGCTGTAAATGTTTTTGATTGTCCGGTTTTACGTTCAATGCACTCTACAGCATGGCAAGTATCTTTTAGCTCTGCGCCGTATGCACCAATGTTTTGCATTGGCCCTGCTCCTACACATCCCGGAATAAGAGATAAATTTTCTATTCCTCCCCAGTTTTTATCTACGCAATAAAGCACAAAGTTGTGCCAGTTTTCGCCTGCTCCCACTTTAAGCAGCACTTCGTTGGATGAATCAGAAGTAACTTCTATTCCTTTGATGCAGTTTTGCCAAACCCATTGCTCGGGATTTTTTGTAAATAAAATATTGCTTCCACCGCCCAAAATTAGAACCTCTTTTTTTTCGTTTTTGTTTAATTCTATTAAGTATTTGAGTTCTTCCTCAGTATTAAAACTAGAAAACAGTTCGGCACTTACATCTATACCAAAAGTGTTTAGTGTTTTTAATGAAATATTTTTTTGTAGCTCTTGCATTGTTCAAAAAGAAATAAATTTTGTTTTTGCAAATATCTTATTTTTAGCCGTTTTAAAATGAAGAAAAAAGTAATTGTTTCGGTAATAAACGATTTAGCCACCGATCAAAGGGTTCATAAAACCTGTATTTTGCTTATGGATAGCGGAGCAGAGGTGTTGTTGATAGGCAGAAAATTAAAAAACAGTTTGCCCCTAAACAACAGAGCTTATGCCACAAAAAGAATGAATTTGCTGTTTGCAAGTGGACCATTTTTTTATGCCGAGTTTCAAGTGAGACTTTTGTTTATTTTGCTGAGCAAAAAAGCAGATTTATATTTTGCTAACGATTTAGACACTCTTTTGCCCAATTATTTGGTTTCAAAAATTAAGGGAAAAGAACTGGTGTATGATAGTCATGAATACTTTACGGAGGTTCCTGAGTTGCAAAAATCGCCCTTAAAAAAATCTATTTGGAAATGGATAGAACGTGCCATTGTTCCTAAGTTAAAGTATTGTATCACTGTAAATCAATCTATTGCTAAGTTGTTTAGCGATGAATACAATAACAAGTGGATGGTGATACGTAATATGCCTCATAAATTTTATTTTCAACAAAAAAAAAAACGAGAGGAATTGAAAATGCCACTGGATAAATTTATTTTTATTCTGCAAGGCTCTGGAATAAATATAGACAGAGGTGCAGAAGAAGCAGTAGAGGCCATGCAAAAAGTAAACGCTGTTTTATACATTATAGGAAGCGGTGATGTTTTTTCGATTTTAAAAAATAAAATTTCTGAATTAGGTTTGCACCAAAAGGTAGTTATTATTGATAAAATTCCTTTTGAACAACTGATGCAATACACGGCCAATTGCAACATGGGTTTAACCTTGGACAAAGACAGTAATTTGAATTATAAATACAGTTTGCCCAACAAAATTTTTGATTACATACAGGCAGGCATACCCATTTTAGGAACCAATTTAATAGAGTATAAAAAAGTTATTGAGCTGTATAATGTTGGAGAAATTGTAGAGGATTTTAGCACTGAGAGTTTGGCAAATAAAATGAACGAAATAATTGCTAATACCGCTAAATATGAGTCCATTAAATTAAACGCCCAAAAAGCCGCCGCAGAATTGATTTGGGAAAATGAAACAAAGGACTTGAAGAAAATGATTCAAGATTTGTTAGAACAGTAATTTAGTATTTTAAAATGGTAATTTCTACTCTCCTGTTTACTTTGGCTTTTTTTTCGTCTTTGTCGTCTTCATAAATGGCTTGAGTTTTTCCATAGCCTTTGTACTGCATTCTATTTTCGTTTACTCCATTTTTTTTAAGGTAGTTGTAAACGTTGTGAGCACGTTCTTCTGAAATAGGAAAATTATTGGAGCAACAAACGTGGCCTCCAATTTCAATTTCTAAGCTTGGATATTTTTTCATTACATTTAACAGTTCTAGCAGCGAGGGATAGCTAGTGACTAAAAATTCTGCGGTGCCGTTTACAAAATTGATGGCAGGCAGTACCAATTTTTTGCCTACAACAAAATCTTTTTCGGAAAAGGAAAAATTTTCATCCTGTTTTTTTGTCTCTGCCAAAGTGTAATGTATAACAATATCGGAGCGGCGTAATTTTTCTTTTTCAAGAGTACTTGATTTATTTTTTTTAGTATGTAGCTCTCCAATAGAATTGCATTGAATGGAATCGGTTTTTAATTTATTGGCTAAAAAAATAGAAGTTATTGCAGTACATCTTTTTTCTGCCAAGGCAAAATTGTCTCTTACAGAACCGTCGGAATCGCAAAAGGAATTGATGCTGGCGCTGAAGTTTTTTGCATTAACCAATACTTTAGCAATTGAGTCTAATTTTATAGAGTCTAGACTATTAAGATTATATTTTCCTGAATTGTAATATACACTTAGGCTAATTTCCTTGGACAAGGCAAATGAATTAGATGGTAGAAAAAAATAAAATAAGAGTGCAACGCAGTACCTCATAAAGACATAAACCTGTTAATTCAGCAAAGGTGGTAAATAAAATAGGAATATTTGACCTTTGATATATTGTTGAATAAATATTTTGATATCGTTTTTTTAATTTAAAGAAATGAAATTCTGTGAGTAGATGTTGAAGTGCTAAGGCACAGGTGAAAAATAATTTCTGGTGAGCTTTTTAAATAAAAACATTGAGAATACTAAAAGCCCTACCACGAATTGTTTGGAGCGTTAATCTTAAAAACAATGGAATCTTTGCTTATAAATTGAGGTAAGTTGCCATTATCTATGACTGCAATTTTTACATTTTCTTTTTTCAGAAAGTTGTATTCGTCATAACTTATATTTCTGTCAAAAGCAGTAATTCCTGTGTAAAACATAATTGGAATATTCTTTTCTTTTTTACAATTAAACAGCAAATAATTTTTATGGGGTAAAACTAAATTTAGCGATTGAATAAATTTGGTGTCATTTATTTTCTCTTCTCTCCTATCGTTATCATTTTTTGTTATTAAAAGTGTGTGTTTATAAGCAATTCTGTATAGGTTTAAATTAGCCCATGAAACTAAAATTAGAACAAGGCAAATAATTAAATTTTTTAAATTTTCTTCTGCATTAATTTTTAGCCAAATAAAATTACGTAAATTATTGATGAGTGTTGCAAGGGCTAAAAAAATTATAGGACTAACAATAAAACAAAAAGAAATCATTTTAGTGGCAGCAATAGAAAAAAAGAGGTAAACAAAAATTAGCATCGAAAATAAAATCAACTTGTATTTTCTTTCTTTAATCTCCCTAAAAAATACAACTAAAGAAAATAATACAACGTAAGGAACCAATTGCCCGCCACCGTACAATTGATTTAGGTTTTTAAAATAGAATAATAAATCGCCACCATGGTTTTCTATTACCGAAAAAAAATGTTTATAGTTCAAAGAATACTCATATTTGCTTTCGCTTGGAAATTGATTCAGAATATACAATTGCCAGGGAAGAAAAACACCAGTGCTAATTAATACACTAATTGCAATTTCTTTGTAAGAATCAAATAAAAAACGCTTTTGTTTATCAAATAAAATTGAAAAAATCCATCCCAAAAACACCAATAAACCTGTGAGCCATTTTACCAAAATTGCACAGCCGCTAAAAACACCAATAAGAACTAACCAGTACTTTTTTTTAGAGTTTTCAAACTCAATATACGCCCAAATGCTGGCAGTAATATAAAACAAAAAAGCAATGTCATTATGGTCACTTGGTGGAAATCCAGTGCACAATTCATGAACATAATAAGAAGACGCAAAAAGTAAAGAGGCATAAAATCCTACTTTATTGTTTACAACAATTTTGCCCATTCTATAAATAAAAACTGGAATAACACTCATCATTATTATGGATGGAATTCTTACAGCAAATGCATTTATCCCAAATAATTTTAAACTCAGGGCAATTTGCCAAATAAACAAGGGTTGTTTGTGCAACCAAATTTCATTGGCAGTCCAATTTCTATAATCAAAAGGCAAAAAATGATTGAGGTATAAATATGGTTCAAAAGGTTGGTTGATGCAGTTTTTTGCAACCAAGGCATGAAATTGTTCGTCCCAAGTATTTAAAAATGGATCTAGAATTGCCATAAAAGAACAAAGAAAAATTCCTGCAATAAATAATAAAGTAATACTTACTAACTCTCTTTTGTAAAATTGAAAAGTTACAATTGAAGCAACAAAAAAAACAAAGCCAATAAGTAAAATATAAAATTGATGTAGAGGAAAATAATACACTGTTGGCATTTTGTAATGATAGTAAATTGTTTTTTATTTTACTTTTATAAAAAACTTTTTCCCTTGTTTTCATTCAACTCAACAATAATTTCTACTCCTAATTTTTTGCTCCGAGAAATTAATCCCAAAATAGTTTCTGAAGTATTTAGTACCTGCAAAGACAAAGAGATAATGGAGTATTTGAATATTGAAACTCTTGATTTGCTTGAAATTGAAAAAGCAAAACTAAAAATGGGAATTTCATCCTATCATTTTACTTTCCTCTATTTTCAGATACTTGAAAAAAAATCAAATGAAATTTTTGGATGGTGTGGCTACCATACGTGGATTCCAAAACATCAAAAAGCAGAAATTGGCTATGTAATAAACAATCAAAAAAATTGGGGCAAAGGAATTATGAAAGAAGTTTTGCCCAGAGTTTTAAAATTTGGTTTTGAAGAAATGAACTTGCACAGAATTGAAGCAATGACTGCTAAAGAAAATCTTGTTTCAAAAAAACTTCTTTTAAACAATGGATTTATTTATGAAGGCCTTCTGAGAAAAAATTACTTAAAAAATCAAGTATTTGAAGATTCTGAACTGTATTCGTTGTTAGCTGATTCTTAATAATTTTGTAGCAAATGAATGAACTAATAATAATTATTGCAGCATTTGTTGGAGCATTGCTCACCTTCTTTTCTGGCTTTGGATTAGGAACAATTTTAACTCCAATTTTTGCACTGTTTTACCCCATAGAATATGCTGTTATCATGACTGCCCTGGTGCATTTTGCAAATAACATTCTTAAAATAATTCTTGTTGGAAAAAGTATAAATAAAAACGTATTGTTTTCATTTGGCTTTACCTCAATTTTAGGGGCAATTATAGGTTCACTTTTGCTCGGATACTTTTATTCTGAAAAGGATTCTATAAATTATTCACTTTTAAAAATGGAATTTAATACCTCGCAAGCCAAGCTATTGCTAGGAACGCTGATGATAGTATTTTCTTTTATTGAAGTATTCGCAGAAAAACTTACTACAAGCTTAACGCTAAAAAATATGGGGTTGGGTGGTTTTGTTTCAGGGTTGTTTGGAGGTTTAAGCGGAAACCAAGGAGCAATACGTAGTTTTTTTTTGAGTAAGATAAATTTAAGTGCTGCAGAATACATCGCCACAGGCACTGCAATTGCACTAATGGTTGATATTTCTAGAATAGGTGTTTATTTTAATACTAATGTAAGCTTCGATTTTAAATTTAGTATTAATATTCTTTTGGTTATGATTTCGGCTTTTGCAGGAACTATATTAGGAAAAAAATACCTTAAAAAGGTAAATAAAAAAGCTATTAATTTTTTAATTGCATTTTTTTTAATTGCAATAGGCTTTGGTTTAATTTTAGGAATTGTTTAGGTGTTTGTTTTTAGTAGTGTCCCTCAAAAAAAGTTTTTAAATTTTTTACTTTGCCTTACACAAACCCAATTTGAACTTAATAATTCTTGCGTTTAAATTCAACACTTATACCTAAACCCACGCCACAAAACTGTACTCTTCTCTCCTGTTGTAAACATCAATATATTCTTGCCTGCTCAGCGATTTTCTCTCTAAAAAACCTTTTAACAAAGCCACTTTCATTTTTACTTCTTTGTCAAAAAAATCAAAAACGTTTTCTGGACTTGTACCATAATAATCGCTAGCGCCAATGCCACTTTCAAATATAATTACTGGTTTATTCTTTTCAATGATTCTGGTAGCACCCTTTAACACACCAAGCTCTGCTCCTTCTACATCAATTTTTATAAAATCTATTTTAACATTCTCGGGTATTAAATCATCTAGTCGTTTTATTTCAACATTTATTTCTTGAATATCTGGTTGCTTGTGGGCATATTCTCTCTTGTTTAGTCCGCTGTAGGCAGGTGCATTTTTAACGTAATTAAAACTTGCTGTTCCGTTTTTGTCTGCCAAAGCAAATGGAAGAAAAGTTATGTTTTTGTAGTTGTTGTACTTGGTTTTTAGGTTTTCAAAAAATAGTGGAATTGGTTCAAAAGCAAAATGGCTTGCATTTGGAGCTGAGGAAATTATTTCATCTAAAATTTCTCCTTTGTGGCATCCAACGTCAATGCAATTGGAGTTAGTACTTACAACTTGTTTAATGATTTTTTTTGTAAGCCTATCGTATTCTAAATTTTTAGTTAAATCGAGGTGTAAATAATTAAGTGTTTTCCTTGCTATATCCTTTAAATCAATCATCGTTTCTTGGCAATTTCTGAGGTCTAAATAACGAACTTATTTTAAGATAGGCAAAACAATTGACGAAGGATATTTTGAATCGTGATACAATTTAATGGTACTTGATACAAAGTCAGAATCTTTACAGTGGTAAATATCTAAAAACTGTTGAGGATTTCTATCCACCAAAGGAAACCAAGTGCTTTGAATTTGTACCATTATTTTGTGGCCTTTTTTAAAGGTATGTGCAATATCTGGCAAGTCAAATTTCACCAAAGTTGCTTTGTTGGGTTCAAATGCTTCGGGCTTTTCAAAACTGTTTCTAAATTTTCCTCTCATAACTTCTCCTCTCACTAACATTTGATACGAATCCATTAAATATTCTTTTCCATTGCCAATTCCATAGCTAGTTGTATCGTATTGAAATTTTTCAGGAAAAACATCAATTAGTTTAACAATAAAATCGGCATCAGTTGTAGAAATACTTACATTTAATTGTGCGGTTAATGTTCCGGCCACAGTAATATCTTCGGTAAGCGTGGGCATTTCAAACGTTAGCACATCTGGTCTTTGAGATGCAAACCGTTGGTCGTCGGTCATGTATTCTCTTGTTCTTCCTTCCATAGTTCCCTCTGTATAGGGCACCGGTTTGTTTGGATTACTCACATATTCTGAGTAACTGTTTAGGATTGGCGAAGGAATAAATCCTAATTTATAATTGGGCAAAAAGTAAACATTGGTTTTTTTAATTTCTTTTGGTGGCCAAACAGTTAAACTTCTCCACTTATCTTCGCCGGTAAAAAAAATTGATGCTTCGGGCAAACTATCAATGTTACCCGTCCCTTTTAGGTGGTAATTAAAAAATGGAATTTCAATATTTTTTTGATAGTAAGTAGATGTATTGCTTCCAAATCTAACATTACCCAAATAGTTTCCGCTGCTTCTTCCCCACCCTCCATGTGCCCAAGGACCCATTACAATTTTATTGCTTGTGTTTGGGTTGTTTTTTTCAATGGACTCGTAAAGTCGCCAAGCACCATAACAATCTTCGGCATCAAACAAACCACCAACTACAAGCATGGCTGGTTTAATATTTTTGGTTGCTTGTCTGGCATCACGTTTTTTCCAAAAATCGTCGTAATTAGGGTGCTCCATCAGCACTTTCCAAAATTCTATGCTGTCGGCAAGTAGTTTAGTAAAATTGCTAATTGCTCCAGTTTCAAGCATAAATTTATACCTGTCGTTTGTATAATAAGGGAAATTTATTGGTCCTTTTGTTGTTGGTTTTGGGCGTGGCTGTCCAAAGGTGGAATAAAAATTAAATCCGTCCCAAAGCATACATGCACCGTTGTGGTGAAAATCATCGCCCATGAACCAATCCGTAACGGGTGCCTGCGGACTAACAGCTTTTACTGCTGGATGAGCACTTGCAGCAGCCATGGTGGCATAAAACCCAGGGTAAGAAACGCCAAATACTCCTACTTTTCCATTGTTATTTTCTACATTTTTTAATAGCCAATCCACAGTATCATAAGTATCACTGGCTTCGTCTATGTCATTAGGTTTAGATTTATTTTCTAAAAAAGGTCTAACATCTTCAAATTTTCCTTCACTCATCCATCTTCCTCTTACATCTTGAATCACAAAAATGTATCCTTGTTTTAAATACTCCTTGTAATAATATTGGTAGAGCCTTCCCCATATTTTGTCTTCGCCATAAGGAGCACAAGAATAGGGTGTTCTCATCATTAAAAATGGATGTTTTTCTACAGTGCTTTTGGGAGAATAAATGGCTGTGAATAATTTTGTGCCGTCTCTCATTGGCACTAACACTTCCTTTTTTATGTAATTTTCTTTTATCCACTCTTCTGTTACTTCCTGAGAATTTGCAGTAGAAAAGGCAAGGATGAACAAAAAAATTGAAAGGTATAATTTTGAGATTTTCATGCAGTTTTAAAATTTAAAAAGTTAAATGTACAAGTTTTATGAAAACGCTAAATAATTCTATTTTTGCAATCCAATAAAATTTTGTTGAATTTAATTTCTCTCTATAAATCTTCATTTTCTAATTTAGAAAAAAACATTTGGATACTTTCTTTTGCCAGTTTCATCAATAGAAGTGGTTCAATGGTACTGTTATTTACCTCTTTGTACCTTACCAAAGAATTGCATTTTTCTATCTCGCAAGCCGGTTTAATAATGAGTATGTATGGTATAGGCAGTATTATTGGCAGTTACTTGGGAGGATGGCTAACAGATAGAATAAACTTTTTTTATTTATTGGTTTTTTCTCAAGTTATAAGTGGATTAATTCTTTTGCTGATGATTGTTGGCAAAACAGCTATAGAAATTTCTGCCATTGTATTTTTTTACGCACTGGTTGCGGATGTATTTAGGCCAGCAAATTCAACTGCAATTGCTACCTTTAGCAATTCTGCCAACAGAACTCGTTCATTTTCTTTGGTACGATTGGCAGTAAATCTAGGCTTTTCCGTTGGCCCTGCTGTGGGCGGTTTTGTTGCTCTGCATTTAGGATACCATTTGTTGTTTGTGATAGATGCTGTTACCAGCATTTGTGCAGGCATTATGTTGTTTTTTGTATTGCCTAAAACAAATTCTTTGCACCAAGAGAGAAAGAAAGATGAAACAAAGGTAAAAAGTAAGTCGGCCTACAGAGACACAGAGTACTTAAAATTTATTTTTTTTGTGGCCATATATGGAATAATTTTCTTTCAGATTTTTGCAAGTGTACCGCAGTTTTTTAGCAGAGAGCTAGGCTACGGAGAAGATTTAATTGGTTTGCTCATGGCCTTTAACGGTTTATTGGTAGTTTTAGTTGAAATGCCAATTGTGGGAATACTGGAGAAAAAGAATCAAAATTTTAAGTTTATTATTTGGGGAGTTTGGTGTTTGCCCTTGTGTTTTTTGTTTTTATTAGTTGGAAAAGGAATGCTTATATGGGCAGTTGTTTATACCATTGTTATTACCCTTTCTGAGATATTTGCCATGCCGTTTATGATGAATTACGCTTTGTCTAAACCACCTAAAGAACGCCAAGGACAATATTCTGCATTGTATTCTATAGCTTATGGAATTGCTAATATTGCAGCCCCGTCTGTGGGTTTAGGTATTGCAGATAACTATGGCTTTAATGCCATGTTTTATGTATTGATAGTTATAAGCATTCTTTGTTTATTTGGATTTAGAAGCTTAAAAAAAACTGAAAAAATAATTAGTTAAAAGGATCCGAAAACCTAGGGTCAACAATTAACTGACGGTCAGAAAAAGTTTTTAAAAAATCAACCAGTGCCTTCTTTTCATTGTTGGTTAAATTAAGTTTTACTGGTTCGCCTGAATCCGGAATGTACTGGCTTAATTGCTCAAAATTGTTAATGAAAATACCAACGTTTGCTAATGAATCAATTAAATTAGAAAGTTGTTCATCCGGAATATTTGTTTTAAGAACAAAAGATAAATTAGGATGAGGCTGCACTTGGTGATCATAAAAATCAATAACTTCTTCTAGTGTTTTAAATCTACCGTCATGCATATAAGGAGCAGTGAATTCTATATTTAATAGGTTAGGCGTTTTAAATACCCCATTATCTGATGCCAGTTTTGATATTTCTCCAAGTCCATTGTCTTTGTAATCCAAATCTAAGCCATTGTTTGAGAAACTTCCAGAATAATTTGATGGTGTAATATGATGACAAGAGCTACATTTAGCCTTGCCAAAAAATAAATTATAACCTTCTTTTTCAGTAAGAGAAAAACTTGACATTTGTATATTGGAGAAATTAGAGATTTCTTTTATTATTCTTGCATTTGTTGGTTTTAATGAACTACAAAATAATTTTAATGCTTCAGAGATTTTTGCGAGCGAAATTTCTTCAGTTTGATAAGCAGCTTTAAACAATTTGGGATAATTAGGATTGTAAGCTAATTTCTCTACTAATTTATTAATGTCCTGAAACATTTCATTGTGATTGGAAATTGGTTTCAACACAAGTTCTTGCATGGAAGCGCTTCTTCCATCCCAAAATAAATTTCCACCATCTCCTGCAATTGTTAATGAGTTTCTTGTTAAATCTTTCCCCCAAATTCCTTTACTAAATGAAACATTATCGGCAAAACCAAATTGCTGTTTGTGGCAAGAGCCACAAGAAATATTATTGTTTGCAGATAAAAACCTATCATAAAATAATACTCTACCCAAAGTTACTTTTTGATTTATAAACTCGCCTGTACCAATTTTGTCTGAATAGTTATAGGTATTCTCGGGCAGCACTAACTGCTTGCCATTATTGTTTAAATTGTTATTTTCTAATGATTTTTTACACGAAACAATAGAAACTATTAAACAAACGATAAGGATAAATTTCTTCATAATATTAATTTAAAATTTAAAATCTTATGTAACAAAATAAGTTCAATGGAATATTGATGTTTGTATTGGATTGATTAGATTTTATTTCTTGGTTGCTGTTATTGTTTGTAGTGGAAATGCTTGTTGGAATGTTTTGCCAACCTGTAAATGAAGTAATTGATTGTGAGTAAAAATCGCTTGTTAGATTTTGTTTGGTTTCTGAGCTAACAATGTAAATACTGCTCTCGGTGCCAATAGAAATATTTTTATTAAAGAAAAATTGAACACCAATAAATGGTCCTCCACCCATAGAGTTAACCGTTGTTTTTGAGGAAGATTTTGTAATTGTGGTTGTGGTAGTTGTTTGACTACTCCCCGCATTAATATCATAAGTAGAGTTGTTTGTTTGGCTTAAAGTATAATCCTTAGAAATTAAAAAATCCAAGCCATAATTCACTACAAACTTTTTATTAATTCTTTGGTAATAAAACAAGCCTATTCTACCTGTAAATAAATTTGAAGTAATTTTTTTTGTATCGTTATCTGGCGTTGGATTGTTAAGAGATGTGGTTTCTCCTAGATCTTCTGAATTATTCATTATATAATTAAAGCCATACCTAAAGCCAAATGGTTTATACACCACATTTCCGGTAAACAAATAAGGTAAATTGCTAATATTAATAGAATTAAAACTAAGGTATTGTTTAACAAACTGTGTGCAGTTGATGCCTTGTTCATAGAAGAATTTCTTCTCTGGAATGTCTTTGTTTTCTTCACTACTTTTATCAGCCTGTGCAAATAAAAAATTGACGTTAGCAAACAATAGCAATGTTGCAGTAATAATTTTGTGTGTCATGCTAGATATGTATTCTTCAAATATAGAATTTTTTTTTGCTAAAAAGAAAAAAAGCTGCTTACATTTATACTATTCATTCTATATTCAAAACCAATTTATAAAAAAAAATGAAAAAATACGTTTATTCAATCCTTTGTTTGTTGTCTAACGCTGCGGCATACTCCCAAACTAACGTTATTAAAGTACCAGAGAATTTAGTAGTAGAAAACATTCCCCAAATAAATAATTCAGTTGTTAACGATGTAAAATCCTATACCGAATCTCGCGGAGCTAGTTTTGTTGCATGGCATCCCACAAAAAAAGAAATGATAATTACTACTCGGTTTGCCAACAGCAACCAACTGCATTATGTGAAAATGCCAGGTGGCGACAGGCAGCAAATTACTTTTTTTGAGGAGCCTGTAGGAACTGCAAACTTCGAACCTTTAAACGGCGATTACTTTTTGTTTGGAAGAGACAATGGTGGAAATGAATTCTCTCAATTGTATAAATACGATACAAAAAACAAAAAAGTAAATCAGCTTTCTGTAGGAAAAAGAACGCAAAACAGTTTAGGAATCTGGAACAACAAAAAAGATAAAATTGCTTACAGCTCTACCAGAAGAAACAATGCCGACAGAGATTTTTTTGTTATGAATCCTTTAGATACCAATACAAATATTTTGGTAGGAGAAAATTTAGGTGGAGGTTGGGGAATTGCTGACTGGTCTCCTTCGGATGAATCGCTTTTAATTGGCGAAGGTATATCGGTAAACGAATCAAGAATATATTTGCTGGATATAAAAACAAAAACAAAAACACGTATCCTGCCGCTAAAAGATGAAAGAACAACTTACGATGCACTAGAATTTTCTGAAGATGGAAAAGGATTTTTTTTACTTACCAACAAAGACAGCGAATTTAATCGACTTGCATTTTATAATTTTGAAACTAAAAATATCGAAGTAATTTCTTCTAAAATAAATTGGGGAATAGAGGATGTAGATATTTCTGAAGACGGCCAAAAAATTGTGTTCTCTGCCAATGAAAATGGGCTTTCAAAAATTTATATGTACTCGGTTTTAGATAAATCCATAATCCCTTTAAGTAACATACCCAATTGCACAATTGGTGGACTGAGCTGGTACAAAGATGGAAAAAGCTTTGCACTAACAATTAATTCATTTAATTCATCGTCGGATATTTTTGAATACAATTTAGAAACTAAATCACTGATAAGATGGACAGAGAGTGAATTGGGCGGAATGGATGTTTCGCAACTGCAAGAACCGTTATTAGTTAAATGGAAATCCTTTGATGGCAAAGAAATTTCAGGATTTTATTACAAGGCAGCAACAAAATTTACTGGAAAAAGACCAGTTATAATAAATATTCACGGTGGTCCCGAAGGACAATCAAGACCAGGTTTTTTGGGAAGAAATAATTATTACTTAAACGAGTTGGGTGTATCTATTATTTATCCTAACGTAAGGGGTTCCGATGGATTTGGAAAAACTTTTTTGGATGCCGACAATGGTTTTAAAAGAGAAGAATCAGTAAAAGATATAGGCGCTTTACTGGATTGGATTGCTGCACAACCCGATTTGGACAAAGACAGAGTAATGATAACCGGAGGAAGCTACGGTGGTTATATGACCTTGGCCTGTTCCTTTTGGTATGCCGATAAAATTAGATGTTCTTTAGATGTAGTTGGAATTTCTAATTTTAATACATTCTTAAAAAATACCGAAAGCTACCGAAGAGATTTGCGAAGAGTAGAATATGGCGATGAAAGAGATGCAAAAATGGCTGAGTTTTTGGAGAAAATTTCTCCTTTAAATCATACAAAAGAAATTACAAAACCTATGTTTATTGTACAAGGAGAAAATGACCCAAGAGTGCCTGCAAGCGAGGCTATTCAAATGAAAGATAAAATTAAAGAGAACGGAGGAACGGTTTGGTTTTTAATGGCAAAAGACGAAGGCCATGGTTTTAGGAAAAAAGGAAACATAGATTTTCAGTTTTATTCTACCCTTGAATTTGTAAGAAAATATTTATTGAATTAACGCAATAAATTTCTAGTTAGTTTTAATAGATAGTTTGATTATTTTAATAAGCTGTAGCCTTTGATTTTGTAACTACTGACTTTTTATTTAAAAGTACTTAGTCTGTATCTTTCCGCCGCGGCGGATTCTTGGCTTCAGACTTATATCTTTGAAAAAGTATAAATTTTAAAGCTATAAAAACCTTGTTTGCCACACTTCTGCAATAGCAATAAAGCGAGGAGTATTTGAGGTACTTAGTTGGTTGGTCGCAAAGACCTTTTATTTGGTTGGTCGCAAAGACACTTTATTTGGTTGGTCGCAAGGACCAACCAAGCGAAAAATTTTACCTTCTTACAAATTATTTAAAATAATTTTTTTGGGATATTTTACGTTGTATCCAAACTTTAAGGTTTTATTTTCTGCCGCTTTAAGTTTAAAATTCCACCTTAATTTACCCGTTTCTTTATTCACAGTGGCTCCGCCGTCGTTGAATAAGTCAACTTCAACTTCTTCAATTTTAGAGAGTGGATACTGGTCTTCAATTACCAAGTCTATTTCTCCTTTCTTCTTGTTTTTAATTTCAATTTCATATTCTAAACTTGTTTTCTTTGTATTGCCAGTAAAGTTTTTCTCGGTAAAGTTTTTTGTTTTCTTTCTGTTGATGTTTATATTTTTGTCTCTGCCCAAAGAAATTGGTAAAGTGTCGCCAGTGATTTTTGTATCAAAATAAGATTTGCCAACATAAGTTCCTTCGTTAAATAAATTTGCTTCACCCGGCAATAATCCTGTTTGCTCCCAATTGGTAATTGTTGCAATTAAAAAAACCTCTTTTTCTAATTTTGGTGTAGAATAATAACTGTAAACAGCTGGCACATCATAGGTTTGAATGGCTACCACGTATTCTTTGCCGTCGGAAGGAATGGTATAAGGTAAAGAAATTTCAAATACATTGCTTGTGGTGCTTTCTATATTAGTTGAATAAGCAGACGAATTAGTTACAACTTTTTCCTCCATTTTACTGCTTTTCGCATCTTCTCTATCCTCCATCATCATTTGAGGCATAGCAGCAGGAACGCCAGCATTTCTGTTTCGGTAGTTATTGTTGTTGTAATTTGTAACAGGATTATAAATTGACAAATAATAAGGTTGTAAATTGGGCTTGGTATTGTTTAACGAGGGATTACCTGTAGAAATAGACATTTTAACTTCTTTCCATAAATCGCCAGTATTTTGATACACATTGGCTTTAGAAACAATTTTTAATGGTGCATTTACAGATTCACTCTTGATGTCATAGATTGGAGACCAGCCTGCATTAGAAACTATGTAATTTAAACTTAGTTTTGTTTTTGCAGTAACACTACTTTGTATAGAAATAATTGCTTGCAAATAAACACTGGTTTGCTCTGCTCTAAGCTGGTTTAACTGATTGGTGAGCGCCAATTGTTTTTTTGCCATCTCTTGTTGCTTTCTCTGCAAATCTGATCTCTTTGTTTTTATTTCTAGCAAACGTTGTCTGTAGAAATTGGCCATTTTCTCCAGTTCTAAGGAATTAACGCCATTGTTTGCCCCTGAAATTTTTTGATTGGCAATAATCATATCGTGTTCTGCAGTATATACCTCTATTTGGCTATTATTTGCGGAAATTTTTAAGGTTAACCTATCAATGCTATCTTCCAATGCAATTAATTGCCTAGACTTTTTTTCTTCTCCTAGATAATTCATTTGAGTAGAAATAGACAAAATTACAAAGTTGGCATCGCCTTTTAATTGCAAACTACCTTCGTCAGTATATTGAGACAAATTATCAACTATTAAATTATAATTTCCGGGAACAATATTTACATCAGCATTAGCGGTAATTTGTGCAAACTGCTGGTAAACCATCACCTCAGTGATCTTTGAACTTACCGTAATATCGGCCTTTGCATAAACAAAATTAATTAGAATAAGCAGTGTCGCAAAAATCCTTTTGTAAAAATTAAACATGGTTCTATGTATTAAATATTATTTTAAAATTTGAACTAAAAGTAAGGCTTTTTCTGCTTTTTTTTACTTTAATTTTAATTCAACAATTTTAATAGATTTTTACAGCAAAGATAAATATTAAACTATGTTGATGAATTCCACGCAAATAAAATTTCTATAAAAAATTAGGACAAAGTTCTTGGGAACAAAGGACTAAATGCTGTGGTGATACTACAAGAAGTATCTAAAAGCGCCAATCCACCGGGGTTAAAAAACAACAAGGAGTTATCTCTCAACGAAGCAACTCCGCAGTTTGCCATTCCGCTTTGTTTTATGCCTTGCAAATTTACTTGGAAGCCTCCTGCAAAAGTTTTGTGGATAGAAATTAATAAAAATAAACCAAAAATTTTATGATACTTCATATTGCCAAATAACACAAAAATTAGCACAGTAACAATTTGTTTTAGTTTCTTTGTGTTTTTAATTTATTACGCAACTAAAATTTGTATCCATCAAAATTAAAAGCACATAGTTTTATTTTCTTAGCAAATGTAATTTATGGCGCAAACTATACCATTGCAAAACATGTTATGCCCAAATATTTGCAACCTTCGGGCTTTGTATTGCTAAGGGTAATTGGAGCGTTTTTATTGTTTTTTAGTCTCTACAATATAGGTGCAACTCAAAAAATAGAGAAGAAAGATTTTAGGAGATTAATTGTTTGTTCATTGTTTGGAATAGCCATTAACCAACTTTTCTTTTTTGAGGGACTAAGCAGAACAACGCCTATAAATGCATCAATTATAATGGTGTTTTCGCCAATTTTAGTTTTGCTAATTTCAAATATAATTAACAAAGAAAAAATTAGTTTTGCTAAAGTAATAGGTATTGTTCTTGGTTTTTGTGGAGCATTTTATTTAATAACCAAAGGAGGCACAGTAAGTTTTACCAAATCAGAAAACTCTTTGGGCGATGTACTAATTTTTTTAAATTCTATTTCATGGTCAATCTACCTAGTACTCATTAAAAGCTTAATGAAAAAATATGAAACCCTAACTGTAATGAAGTGGGTATTTTTATTTGGTATATTTTGGATTTTACCTTTTGGTTGGCATGGAATGATATCTGTAGACTATACTCAAATTCCGTTTTCAGCAATTTTGGCTATATTATATGTAATTGTGTTTACTACTTTTTTGGCATATTGGTTAAATAACATAGCTTTAAAAACCGTAGAACCATCTGTAGTTGGAATTTATATCTATTTGCAACCCTTATTGGCATCGTTTTTTGCCATACTATTGGGAAAAGATTTTATTGATGGCACAAAAATTGTTTCAGCAATTTTAATATTTGCAGGTGTATACCTTGCTAGTTTTTATAAACACAAAACCACTTATGAAAAGTCGTAAACTAAATTTTCTACACCATTTATCTACATTATTTCTTTTAATTTTTCTTGCTTCTTGTGAGCCTGATAATGTTGTTGAGCCAACTATAGAAGGAAAATACAATTGCGAAGAAACTGTAGCGGCAAGTGGCTCTAGTCCTGCTTCTAAAACCACTTTTGAATTTCACGTAATCTCTACATCGGCAGATAATTCTACCTATAAAATTGAAAATTTTTATAACATAGGTTTTCAAAAAAGCTTGAATATAAATTATGCCAACGGAAACATAAGTATTCCAGAGCAAAACATGGATGGCTTTGTAATAAAGGGTTCTGGGAGCGTAGTTTCTTCAAAACTAAATTTATCCTATACAGCAAAAGATGCAGGTGGAAGCATTGAAACTTGCACTGCTGTTGCTACTAAAAAATAAATATTACCTTTGCACAAGATTTAGAGGTTTTGCCTACGCAAATTAATAGGGAATTGTGTGAAATTCGCAAACAGTACCCGCTGCTGTAAGTAACATCAAAAAAATTTAATCTGTTTAACCACTGAAGACCATTTCGGGAAGGTAGATTAAAGGTTACAAGTCAGAAGACCTGCCTAAAAATCGAAAAAGATTTATTAACCTTCGGGAATAAAGGTTTAAATTACACTAAAGTAAAGCCAATGCTTTTGCTTTGTTGTTTTTTATATTTTTTCCCGTGAATTTTTTGTAGGATTGTTTAACTGTATAGTAAATGTATTTTTTGTTTTTTGCCTCGGCTCTCCGCATGATAGCGCAAGCACAGATACAATTTATACAAAATCTTTGTTGCTAAAAACAATAGAAATTGAAGAAGTAAAGTTGTTTGATTTCAATTCCAAAAAGGTAGACATCTCCTACTCTACCAATTCGTCGGAATTTTTGCAAAGGCAAGGAAATGTTTTTGTAAGAAACTATGGTCCGGGTTCTATCTCTAGCTTTTCATCAAGAGGCGGAAGCACTTCACAATCTACAATTAGCTGGAACGGAATTCCAATAAATAACTCTATGCTTGCCAGCGGCGATGCCTCCATTGTTCCCATTAATCTTTTTAATTCGGCAACAGTAAATCAAGGAACCAACTCTTTTCAAAATATTCAACCCATTTCCTCAGGAGGAATATCCTTAGAAAACAATTTTAAAAATCTAAATAAATTTAGTTTAGAACACCTGTCTTCTGTTGTAAGTTTTGGAAATTACAACAACATTTTTAAAATCTATTCAAATTATAAAAACACACAAATTGGTGTGAAATTTTATCATCAATCCGGAAAAAATAATTTTCCATTTGTAAATGATTTTAATGCAAAAAAAAACATAGAGAAACAGAAAAATGCAGAGTTTAATTCAAAAGGATTTTTAATAGACATTCAAAAGAAACTGTATAAAAATTTTAGTGTAAACTACAGCTCCTGGCTCAACCAAACCAAAAGAAACATAGCACCTTTAATGAGCAATATGGCAAGTTATGCACAACAATACGATTTTAATTTAAGAAATATTTTTAGCGTAAAGTACCAGAAAAACGAATATTCTTTCAGCAACAAAACCGCCGTATTTAGTGACCAACTAGATTTTACGGATTATTCTACCAGCATTTTTTCTGAATCGTATTCACGTAATTTTTTTAATGTAAGTGAGTTTAATTATTCGGTAAAAAATTTTTCGGTAATGGCTCAATTTAATCTTCAAAAATCTTGGGCAAAAACAAATGAATATGGAGGCAGAGCTGAACTTAACCGCTATTCGCCCAAACTATTGGTCTCGCAAGCCATTAAAGCACTTAAAACAAAACTAAATGCAGTAATTTTTAAAGAATGGGTAAACACTACACAACAACCTACAAACTGGCAAACAGAATCTCAAACAAAAATATTTAACTATTTAATTGTTGGGTTAAAAGCAGCATCTGTAAGCAGATTTCCTGGCTTTAATGATTTGTATTGGAAGCCGGGAGGAAATCCAGATTTAAAATCGGAGCAAACAAAAGAGTTCGAATCAAACATATCCTCCACAGTAAAATTAAATAAGTTGGAGTTCTCAGGAAAAATTTCTGCTTACAAAAGATGGATACAAAATCAAATTGTTTGGATTCCGGGTGAATTTTTTTGGTATGCACAAAACGTTAACACCACCAAAAGTAAAGGCATAGAAACAGAAGTGAATTTAAATTACAGCTTTTCAAACGACATTAAATTTTCATCAAATTTCCAGAGTAATTACATTGACGCATTTAATACGGATTCGCCAAGCAATCAGTTGATATATGTTCCCCGCTACCAATTTCATTGGGACGAGAGCTTTAGCTATAAAAAATGGAACCTAAATTATGGTGGTGATTTTACTTCATTCAGATATGTTTCATGGGACAATAAATACTATTTGCCCCAATATTTTTTGCATCAACTTGGAGTTTCTTATCTCCTTAACCTAAAATCATTAAGTGTGAAAACAAATTTTTTGGTAAGAAACATATCAAATACACAGTACCAAGTTATTGCCCTAAGGCCTATGCACGGAAGAAATTATGAAATCTCACTACTTATAATTTATAAAAAATAAAACATGAAAAAAATAATTACACTTTTTGCAATCATCACATTCAAATTTGTTTCAGCTCAAGAAACTGCAACATTCGAACATCTTTCGTTACCCCTTGATAGCTTTTGGAACGCTAGCACCGGAGGTAACGGTTTTGAAAACGGTGGTTTGCATTTTACTACAAAATACGATACCTCGTTTGGTGGATATTGGGCTGCGGGATTTGCCTACAGCAGCATGAGAGATACAATAAACGGAACTTATACAAACCTATATTCGGCAAAACCAGGAAGAGGAAGTAACTCCAACACTTATATAGTATCTCAAAACAATACTATTTTAAAACCACAATATTCAGGCGATAAAATAAATTTAATTAGTCTAGACATCACTACCACAACTTATGCTGCAAACAGCATGAAAAACGGTGATCTTTTTGCAACTGCTTTTGGTGGAGACAGCGGAAATGTTCCCGATTTTTTTACGCTAACGTTCAGGCCTTACGTTAATGGCGAACTTACCAACGACACCGCTGAATTTTATTTAGCAGATTATAGATTTTCAGACAATTCGCAAGATTATATTGTAAACAATTGGAGAAATTTTTCTCCTAATATTTCTAACGCAGATAGCATTTTATTAACACTACGTTCAAGCGACAATGGAGCTTTTGGCATGAATACGCCAGCATTTTTTTGTTTAGACAACATTGTTTCATCCTTCCCACTTTCTATTGCAAGTTCACAAAAAAATACCTTAAAAATTTTTCCAAATCCTTGTAACAATTACATTATCATTAATAAAACCAATTCTAACAATGAAGTTATAAATATTTTTAATTCACTAGGAGCAGTTGTAAAAACTTTTACTTGCAACAGTTTAAACAACTGTGTTGATTTAAGCGATTTATCTAGAGGAATATATTTTGTAAACACAACAAACAGTAATATCAATCAAAAATTTATAAAAAACTGAAAAATTTAATTAAACTTCTTTCTGTTATAGCTATTTTTAGTGGATGCAAAAGGGATAGAATTCCATTGCCCCAAATTAAACATGCGATAATTGCTCCACAAAAAGTATTTGTAGTTTGCGAGGGGAATTTTGGATGGGGTAATGGATCTGTTTCTATGGTTTCACTAAAAGATGAAACGATAGTTGAAGACAATTTTAGATATGTGAACAACAGAGGCTTAGGTGATGTTGTGCAAAGTATAACTTTGGTAAACGACAAGTATTTTATAGTAGTAAATAACTCCAATAATATAGAAGTAGTAGATACTTCAACATTTAAATCTGTAAAAACAATAACCGGATTTTTTTCACCAAGGTATGTTTTGCCATTAGATGAAAACGTAGGATTGGTAAGTGAATTGTATGCCAACAAACTGTACAAAATAGATTTAAAAAACTTATCCATTCTGCAAGAAATTGAATTTAATGGATGGTCAGAAAAAATGCTAAAGGTTGATGATAAAATTTTTGTTAGCAATGTTTATTCTTCAAAATTATATGTTTTAAACATTAATAGTTTAAGCATTACCGATAGCATTGAAGTTGGAACATTTGCCAATTCGATGGTGCTTGATAAAAACAAAAAATTGTGGATTTTATCTAAAGGAAATAATTTAGAATCAAAGCAAGGAAAACTGTACAGGTACAATCCAGAGAATTTAAACAAAGAGTTAGAATTAAGTTTTAGTCTTGCGGCAGAACCAAAAAGTTTATGCACCAATTTAGCAAAAGACAGTTTGTGGTTCATACATAAAAATGTTTATTCAATGTCCATTAACACACTTACACTGCCCAGTGAACCTTTAGTTTCTGCCTCACAAAATCAATTGTTTAATGGTTTAGGAATAGAACCAAGTAACAGCAATATTTGGATTAGCGATGCTAAAGATTACCAGCGCAAGGGCCAGGTTTTTAAATACACTGCAAAAGCAGTACTTTTAAAAACTTATCCTGTTGGAATAATTCCATCGGAATTTTTATTTAAGTAAATGAGAGTAATTAGAGAATTTTCTGTAGATGAAATTAAAGTTTCTATATTTTATATGAATCAAAAATTCATTGTAAAATTTGAAAAAGGAAATTTTGAGCAAAACTATAAACTAAGCGAATTAGATTTTATGGTTTCTTCTGACGAACAATTGGAATTGATGGTGAAAGATAAAATGATAGAAGATGTTAGGGCTACCTTTGAAAAAATGAGTAAAGATTTCTATACCACTTTTAATGATATAGCTCTTTAAATACTTATTGATTGGAAACACTAAAAATTGAAAAACTAAATATATTTTTAATAATTATTTCTGCACTTGCGTCGTTTATTTTTCCATTTGAACTATTTTTATTCTCTTACATAGTTTTAGGGCCATTGCACTACTTAACGGAATTGTATTGGTTAAAAGAGCGAAATTTTTTTACCGTAAAAAAAATTGAAAAGTCAATTCTTATTGCTGCTTCTATCTTGATTTTTCTTACATCAATAATTGGTACCTTATGGAATTACATTCAATTTTTAAATCCCGCACTGTTGAGTTTTTTTGCAAAGAATTATTATTACGGACTTTCGTTTATCATCCTATTTAGTTTAGTATTTGCATTATTACGAAAAGAGTTTTATACTAAATTTGATTTGCTCAAAAAAATTATTTTCTGCCTTTTAATTGCATCAGTAATATCAAGCTTGGGAGAAGTAAAGTTATTTTTTGCTGTAATGGTCACAACTTTAATACATGTATTTTCTTTTACTCTACTTTTTATATGGCTTGGCGCACTAAAGAGCAATAGCTTGTATGCAAAAATCAGTTTATATCTCTATTTGTCTTTTGTTGCATTGCTATTTTTAATACCAACTTTTGAACCAATTTTTGAATTAAATAATGGTACAATCACTCTTTTTAATGCAAGCAATTTTAATTTCACTCACACTACTTTCAATAAGTTATTTTCTGGTGGTCAGGATTTTTCTTATACTAATTCATGGTCCATTAAATTGCAACGCTTTATTGCATTTGCCTATACGTACCATTATTTAAACTGGTTTTCTAAAGTAGAAATTATTGGTTGGCATAAATTAGAATCAAAAAAACTAATTCCAATACTAGCAATTTGGATAAGTGCTCTTTCTTTGTATTTTATAAATTATACGTTAGGATTTACCTCATTATTATTTTTGAGTATTCTACACGTTATTATGGAATTTCCACTTAATGGAATTACCCTTAAAAACATATTCAATCACTACTTGGGTAAAAAGGTAAATTCCCGGTTTATTTTAAAGTAATAATCTCAAATCCATTTGCTGGAATTTCTATTTTTAATAAACCGTTTTGATTTATTGCTTTTAGCTTTGAACCGTCCACTACCTTAGAAAACTTAAAAGAGAATGGCAATGGCACTTCAATAGTTTTTGAATTGTTGGTAGAATTAAAAACAATAACTTTTGTATCGTCAAAGAAATGTCTCATGTAAGCAAATTCTCCAACGGTAGCCTTTAAAAAGTAGGTATCACCTAATAACAAGGCATTGCTTGATTCTCTCAGTTTAACCAGTTTTTTTGTAGCTTCAAAAGTTTGTTTTTCATTTTCATTAAATCCTTCAAACTTCATCATTCTTCTGTTGTCTGGGTCGCCTGCTCCCGGCATTCCAAATTCATCGCCATAATAAATTACAGGTACTCCAGGAATGGTTAAATTAAATGCCTGTAATTGTAACAGTTTTTTATAACCGTTAGGATTTTTTACTTGAACTTCTCTGCTCCATGCCACCTTTCTGTCGTCTTCGTTAAACGTCATTCCTTCGCCCGCATAACTTATAAATCTTGCAATGTCGTGGTTTCCTGTAATGTTTCCCATTAAATGGTGGCAACCATAATAATTAAAGGTTTCGTAAACTGAATTTTTTAGTTTGGTAAAATCGCTATTGCTAGTAGCAAATATTTCTCTTGCATCAAAATAGGTATTAAAATCAAACTGAGAATCTTGTTCACCACTGTTTACATAGGTGCCAATTAACTCTCTACTTCCAAAGGTTTCGCCAATCTGAAAAATATCTTTGTCAGGGAAAGTAGTTTTTAATTTAAGGGTAAGAGCTCGCCAAAAATCTTCGGAAACATGTTTGGTAGCGTCATGCCTAAAACCGTCGAGCTGGTAATTTTTTATCCACCAAACGGCTGAGTCTGTCATGGCATTAATTACTTGGGGTTTGCTGTAATCTAAGTCGGGCAAAAATGTATCGAACCAAGTAGTAAGTCTTTGGTCGTCCCAAATTCTTATATTTTTTTTACCGTCAGGCAAATCAATTGGTGTTGTCCAATCTTTGTGGTTTTTATACAATGGATGTTCTTCGTGAACGTGATTTGCCACAAAGTCTAAAAGTATTTTAATTCCATTTTTATGAGCTTCAGCCACCAATTCTTTCAATTCTGCGTCAGTGCCAAAACGGTTATCTATTTTACTAGAAGAAATAGGCCAATATCCATGGTATCCGCTGTATTTTCTTTTTGGCTCAGGATATTCTACATAGCCAATTTCGGGATTTTGAACTATAGGAGAAATCCAAATTGTATTTATTCCTAAATCTTTAAAATAACCATCCTTTATTTTTTTTGTGATACCAGCCAAATCTCCACCTTGGTAATTTGCTCTTACATCAATGTCTTTGTCTTTTAAAGG
Source organism: Bacteroidota bacterium (assembly GCA_037131955.1). Classification (GTDB taxonomy): domain Bacteria; phylum Bacteroidota; class Bacteroidia; order UBA4408; family UBA4408; genus CAIMMJ01. The sequence continues at coordinate 64,128 of JBAXQC010000002.1, read as the reverse complement.
CTTGTCGTTTTCTTTGTTACCATTATTAAATCTATCAACTAAAGCAAAATACATTGCCATGTTGTATTTGCTTTTTCTAACATAGCTTGTATCTACTTTTCCATCTACAACAGGAATCAATAAATCGTTACTTGCTCCTATTCTGTTGTAACTAAAAATTCGCAGCCAATTTACTCCTTTGGCAGTTGAATTTACCTGAATAGAAAAGCCCAAAGAATCTTTTTTTACAGCTCCGCTTTCTAACGTTTGATTGTTTAGGAACGCAATAATAGTATCAGAAGGCATTCTGTTTACAGGTTTAATATAAACAGTATTTCCTACTAATTTATCAGTCATAATGCTTGGATAAATTTCAAATGGTTTTCCAATTTTCAATAAAGAATTATATGCACCAGATCCATTAGAAACAGAATCTTTGTTGTTTCTATCTATGCTCCACTTGCCATCTAAAACCATTTGGTATGAGTAACTGCCAGGATTTAAGTTTAAAATTCCTATCCATTTTCCATTGTTAAAATTTAAAGGGGTTTTGTCTGCACTCCAAGAATTAAAATCACCGGCAATGGAAACTTTTTTATACTCTTTACCTTTTGCATCAAAAGCAATAACTTTTATTTCTTTTCTTGATTTTTGAACCAGAATTTCTTCGCTCTTTCCTTTGCTCCAAACTCTCATTACGCTAAGAACTGGCACTTTTGTTGGGTTTGGGAGGATTACAACTTTACTGGTTTTAGCCACATAATTTTTTTTCATAGAAGGATGCACAGTTACTGAATCAATAATTGAAACATCCACAACATAATCGCTTAACAACACTTCCGTTGCTCCCATTTGTAGGGTAATTGGAGATGCAATTCCTCTAATTATTTGTGCCTTAGTCTTTTTTGTAAATGTTACCAATGCCAAGCAACAAGTAATTCCAAAAATTATTTTTTTATTCATTGAACTGATTGTAATAATTTGTTTTTACAAAAATGTACATTTGACACCATATATCAAAAAGCTATGAAACTAAACGACACCTTTACACACGATTTTTTTTACAGCCAAAAGGATGTAGAAGATTTTGCAAGAGTTACTGGAGATAACAACCCGGTGCACATAAATGCAGAATATGCATCAACTACCATGTTTAAAGTGCCAATTATGCATGGAATGCTTGGAGCTGCTTTGTTTTCGAAGATTCTTGGAACGTTATTTCCTGGCGAAGGAACTATTTATTTGGGGCAAAATATTCAGTTCTTAAAACCCATGTATGCAGGAAAAACTTATCAGGCGGTCCTTACCGTAAAGGAAATAAATTTAGAAAAGAATCGTGCAGTAATTGAAACTAAAATTATTGATCCCGAAACTCAAAAGGCAACAACTGTTGGCGAAGCAAGCGTGATGAACGTAAATGTGATTAAATAACAATGTTTTAATCTTCATTATTTTTGTTTATCCATTTTCTCTTTTAACTTTATAGAAAATATTTGCCATGGATAAAAATAACAAAAGAGTAGTATTGGTAACAGGTGCCACAGGTGGGCTTGGAACTGCAATGTGTAAGAAATTATTTGCAGACGGGTTTCACGTAATCGGAAATTATCGCGATGAAAAAAAAGCAAAAGCTTGGCATGAAGAATTAAAATCGCATGGTATAGATGTTGATATTTATTATGCCGATGTAACCAATTTTGATTCAGTTGGCGAAATGGTGCAAAAAATTGAAAATGAAATAGGAAAAATAGATACCCTCGTAAACAATGCAGGAATTACCAGAGACGGCCGATTTGCAAAAATGTCGGCTGAAGATTGGCATGCAGTAATCAACTCAAATTTAAACTCTGTTTTTAATTGCACAAGGCATGTTATAAATGGAATGATTGAAAGAAATTTTGGGAGAATAATAAATATTTCTTCAGTAAATGGACAAAGAGGACAATTTGGACAAGCCAATTATTCAGCTGCAAAAGCTGGTATGCATGGCTTTACAAAAACTTTGGCCATGGAAGTTGCAAAGTATGGAATTACAGTAAATACAGTTTCTCCTGGATACATAGGAACAGATATGGTAATGGCAGTTCCAGAAAAAGTAAGAGAACAAATTGTGGCTCAAATACCAGTCGGAAGATTAGGCGGCACACACGAAGTTGCACATCTAGTAAGCTTTTTGGCCAGCGAACAAACAAGTTTTATAACTGGTGCAAACATGAGCATAAACGGAGGTCAGCACGTATACTAAAAAAATTGAAAGAATTAGTATATTTACATATCTAATAAAAACTACAAACTATGAAAAAATATTTTCTTGCTCTACTAATATTTAATGCTGTTTTTTGTTTTTCTCAAACTTCAATCTATCATCCATTCCCTGATTCTGGGGCAGTTTGGAACGTAATTAGACCCACAGGTTGCGGACCAATGTCTTTTGGTTACAATACTGCAAACCATTCTTTTCAAATGCAAGGAGAAGAAATTATTAATGATACTGTTTACAGTAGGATAGTTGTTCCTCAAGTTATACATAGAGCATATATGTGCGGTGGATTTGAAACCTATAGCGTGCCAGGTTATTTTGCAGGATTAATAAGGCAAGATACATTGCAAAAAAAAGTATATTATAGATACAATAATAGAGACACGTTATTATACGATTTTACATTGGAAATTGGCGACACAGTTAAAAGTTTTCTTTCAAATGGAGATTTTTTTCAACCAGATGTAGTGTTATCTATTGATTCAGTTTTAATTGGAAATAGTTACAGAAAAAGGTGGTTAACCAATCAAACTTATCAAATTTATTATATTGAGGGAATTGGATCCACATTTGGTTTGTTAGAACCAAGTATGGGTGGTATTGTTTGTCCACCAAGTCCACAGTTGAGATGTTTTAGTCAAAATTCTACTGTTCTTTATCCAGCTGGTATACAAAGTTGCTCATATCCTTGCAATGCCTTTTTTTATCTGTACAACGAAGATCCTGCAAATCAAAATTTTTTAGCAGTAAGTCAAAATTCAGGAATGCCACCATTCAGCTATGTATGGAGCTGGGGCGACGGAACTTCAGACACAACAAACAATCCTTCACACATCTATCAACAGGCTGGTCAATATCAAATTTGTGTTACAATTACGGACAGTGAAAATTGCACTTCTTCCTATTGCGATACCTCCTATTTCCAATTAAATCCAACTTCTCAAATGATCTCAGTAAATGTTGTAAACTACAGGGCTTCATCCATTGAGACTATTGGTGTAGAAGAAAGCAAAATTAACTTATTTCCAAATCCAGCCTCAAACTTTTTAACGATAAAAACTAAACTCAAACAAATTTATTTGAGTGATTTAACAGGAAAAATAATCTTAATTTTAGAGGTAAATAATGGTCAAAGAATTTTAGATATTTCAACTATTGAAAATGGAATATATTTTATTAACGATGGAAAAAATAAAGGTTTAAAATTCATCGTTCAACATTAAATATTTTTAATTACTCTTAATTATTTTCTAATATAAATTATTCAAATTCTTCTATTTTCTAGTTTTTCTTGAACCGCTATAAGCCCTTACTTTTAGTTACACTTTTGTTTGTTTTTATTCTTGCATCTGAATTTTTTATAAGATTCTATCGTATAAAAAACTTAAAGAAGTCTAGTTACTTGTACTCCATTTTTATGGAAGAAAAAAAAACAAAAACACGTTCTAAAAAAAATAAAGTTGCGTTACCTATAAAAGTTAGTACCATTGATACACTTAAGAAAATTGTATTAAACGATACCATTTTCCTGAAAGATTTTGGTACAGATTCAATAAAAAACATTGAGTTATTCTTTGAAAAAATAAAAAATAAGCAAAAGAAAATAAGAGTTGCTTACTTTGGAGATTCAATGATAGAAGGTGATTTAGTTACACAAGATTTGCGAAGAAGTTTTCAGGATTGGTTGGGTGGCTCGGGTGTTGGATTTGTTCCAATAACCAGTATTACTGCAGGATTTAGGCAAACCATAATCCACAAATTTTCTGAAAATTGGAGCAATACAAATTTGGTGGATTACAAAAGAAACACAGAATTTCCACCAGGAATTTCGGGTTATACTTATATAGCAAATACAAGCCAAACTGCTTACGCAGAATATACAGCAGTGTATAAAGAAAAACTAAATTCATTAAAAAACTTTCGATTATTCTATGGAAAAACGAACAAAGATTTTAGCTTGAAATTGAATTTTAATAAAAGAGACAGCACAACCAATTTAACGGGTACAGATATATTTAATGAGTTTACGCTTGGAAATAAATTTGATTTCAAAAAAATAAAAATGGAAATCTCTGCCAGTGAAAAATTTCCTATTTATGGCTGCAGCTTTGAGAGTGACTCAGGATTTATTTTAGACAATTTTGCTTTTAGAGGAAATTCAGGATTGCCTCTCACAAAAATTCCTTTAGATTTATTAAAAGCATGTCAAGAAAAAATTAAATACGATTTAATTATCATCCATTACGGCTTAAATGTTATTTCAGAAAAAAGCCAAGATTACAATTGGTACAAAATAGGAATGCAAAAAATGTTATCCTATTTTAAAAGAGCTTTCCCAGATGCAAGCTTTTTAATTGTAAGCGTAAGCGATAAAAGTTATGTGAACCAAGAAGGCATTTACGAAACCATACCTTCATTAGAAAGTTTGGTAGAAATGCAAGAGTATTTAGCAAAAGAAAAAAACATGGCCTTCTTTAATTTATATCAATCTATGGGAGGGTATAACTCTATGGTTTTATGGGCAGATAGCATCAATCCGCTTGCCAACAAAGATTACACACATCTTAATTTTAGAGGCTCCAAAAAAGTATCTAATTTAATTTTTAATTCATTAAAAAATAATTACGCACTATGGCAAAAAAAATAATTTATTCCTCCTTCCTGCTTCTTTGTTTTTCATTTATTTCTTATTCACAAACAATAGATTCTCTGCAAAAAAAATATCCGTTTTTAAATACAAAAGATAATATTATTGCTAACTCAGAAAGTTTAAACTACTTTTTTGAACGATTAAAAAGTTTGGAGAAAAAAGACTTGAACAACGTTTCAGTCCTGCACATTGGCGATTCGCACATTCAAGCAGATTATTTTCCAGAATTTATGAGAAACAAGTTACAACAGAAATTTGGCAATGCCGGAAGAGGTTTAATTTTCCCCAATAAAATTGCTCGAACCAATGAATCTTTTTGTTATAAAAGTTCATCCAATGTAAAATGGAAAAGCAGAAGAATTGTCAATCAAAAAGATACGTTAAACATTGGCATTTGTGGAATTTCTATTTTCACTAAAAATCAAAATGCAAAACTGTTTCTTGAACTAAATTATAACGACAGCTCATTTAATTGTTTTAATCAAATACAGATTTTTTACAAACAAACAGAAAATAATCTTGTGCCTGTAATTATTGATAGTGCTTCAAAACCAATTGCAAATCAATGTCCATCAAGAGAGTTAAATGGTCCTTTAAATTTTTGTTACCCAAGTAATCAAACTGTTTTAGGTTTGGCTTTCGAAAATCCCAACAATGGATTATCAGATTCAGCTGGATTTATTTTACATGGAATAAATTTAATGAACAATAATCCCGGCGTTTTGTACCATTCGGTAGGCAACAATGGCGCAGAATTTAGGCATTATAATTCTGCCACTGATTTTATTTTAGAAAGTGCTTTTTTGTCCCCACAACTCATTATTATTTCGTTAGGAACTAATGAAGCTTATGCCAAAAATTACAACGATGCAGAGTTCATTTCCTCTGCAGATTCTTTGATAAAAAAACTAAAAGTTTTGCATCCTAATTGCACATTTTTACTTACTGGACCAGGCGATGCAAATAAAAAGTACAAATACAAAAACAAGAATAATGGAAAAGCAAGCAAAGCTTTAGAGAATTATGCCAAAGCAAACAACATTGCCTTTTACGATTTACAAAAAGTAATGGGTGGATTTGGAGCAATCAATAAATGGTTTTATAAGGGCTTAACTTCTAAGGACAAGCTTCATTTAAACAGGGCTGGCTATGAATTGCAAGGTTTATTGTTGTATGAAGCATTGATGTTTGAATATAAAAAATATGATCGCCATTAACAGTAAATTTGCTATATTCTCTTCATGGTTTTGGAATAGTTTTCAAAAAATGCTTTGTTTTGTTTCACCTGAAAGTATTTTATGGCTTAATAAATTGTGGACTGATTTTAAAGGGCAACTCAGCTATAATTCAAAAGCTCCTTTGTTGTTTAACAGTGGATTTTTTTTGATTTTCTTTTTTGTTTTTCTGCTCATCAACACCCCATTGCAAACAAATAAAATCCTTCGTAATGCCTGGATTGTTATTGCCTCTGTTTATTTTTATTACAAAAGCAGTGGATACTTTTTTATTTTGATGTTGGCAACAACTGTTTTTGTTTTTGCATTGGCACTTAGCATGGGAAGAATTGAAAATAATAAATTAAGAAAATTTTTAAGTGCTTTTGGAATAATTGTCCTTTTGCTGTTACTCAGTTATTACAAGTATTTTAATTTTATTATAGAATCTATTAATTCAATTTTTGAATCTGGAATTACTCCTCAAAACATATTCTTACCCTTGGGAATTTCCTTCTATACTTTTGAATTGATAAGCTATTTGGCGGATGTATATACCAAAAAAGCAGAGCCTGAAAAAAATTTATTAGACTTTTGTTTTTATGTTTCATTTTTTCCTCATTTAGTTGCTGGACCAATTGTAAGACCAAACGAGCTATTTCCGCAAATAAAAAATTTACACATTCCATCAAAATCAGAAATTGGCAGTGGCGTGTTTTTGATACTTTCTGGGATTGTAAAAAAAGCAATTATCTCTGATTATATCAGCTTAAATTTTGTGGATAGAATATTTGACAATCCCACCTTGTATTCAGGTGTAGAGAATCTTCTTGGTGTTTATGGATATACTCTGCAAATCTATTGCGACTTTTCGGGTTACACAGACCTGGCTTTAGGAATTGCTTTGTTAATTGGATTTAAATTACCCAATAATTTTAATGTTCCATACATCAGCACAAGCATTACAGAATTCTGGCGACGATGGCATATTTCACTTTCTAGCTGGTTGCGAGATTATTTATACATTCCATTAGGTGGAAATAGAAAAGGAAAACTAAGACAATACATAAATTTATTTGTTACTATGTTGCTGGGTGGGCTGTGGCACGGCGCTTCTTGGAAGTTTATTTTTTGGGGTGCATTGCACGGTTTAGCCTTGGCGTTTGAAAAATTGTTTGAACCCATCACTAGAAAGTTAAATCCATCATTATTTAAAATTTTAGGTGGAATACTTACCTTTCATTTTGTTGCCTTTTGTTGGATATTTTTTAGAGCAAGCTCATTTGAAGTGGCGTGGAGCCTAATAAATCAGGTTTTTACAAACTTTTCTGGATTCTTATTTTTTGATATCATAACCTCCTACAAACTAGTTTTTCTTTTTATACTTTTTGGGTATCTTATTCATTTTATCCCGCAACAAGTTGATGTAAAAATTGAAAATCTAATTTCTAAAATGCCATTACTAGTTCAGTCAATTTTAATTGTGTGTGTAGTGTATATTTTTATACAAGTAAAATCTTCCGCCATTCAGCCTTTTATTTATTTTCAGTTTTAGAAGAGAAACAAAAAACCTTGTGAACTTTGTGAAACCCATTGTAATCTTTGTGTTAAATTTTTTCTACCTCAACACCGGTACTACAATTTTTTTAGTGAGCGAAAAATTATTGTTTTGCAATACAACTAAATACATTCCACCTTCAAACGTTCCTGCGTTAATTGTTACAATTTGTCTATTAAATCCATTAAATTTTTGATAATAATAATACTTACCAAATAAATCTGTAATAAATACAGTAACACCAAAGTCAGGATTCTTTAAAATTACGTCTAGCGACAATGTATTTGTTGTAAGTGGGTTGGGAAAAAAATTCGCGGCAATTGGTTCACATGGACCTTGCACATAACTATTTAGTCCCTGCGAAATAGCAATACAATCGTTGTTATAGGTAACATTGTTGCAGCCACAAACAGGTTCAAAATTAGTGGTACAAAATCCTTGTCCTACCTGTATTCTTGTAGAATCAATACATCCCCCAGTTTGATTTTGTGCTTTTACAAACAGCGAAAGAATTAAAAAACAAAATACAAATTTTAAACTATTCATAATTTTGGCAATTTATCCAAAATAAAATCTACTCTTTTTTCTATAGTATCTTTTGGAATTTCAACTAATTCATAACCTAAACGCAAATATGTGTCCAATATTACTTTGTGAATTTCGCAAGCACTAAAAAAATCTTCTTTTCTTTCGGCATCGTTCACAAATATGTCTTGCCATGCAGGTGTAATAAAAACTAAATTGTTGTAGTTGTATTCCGTTAAAGCATGAACATATTTTTCGGGCAATTCCAATTCATCTTTCATCATGTAAGCTACAACATCAGGAATTCCTCTGTCAAAAAAAACAAAGTTATCCTCCCCTGCTTCCTGGTGTTGTAAAATTCTTTTTTCAAAAACTAATCTACTAAAAGTACTTAAATTTTTCCAAGGCAAAATGTCTCCGCCATTGTCTAATTGTTCCTTAATTATGTTTCTGGATATTTCGTGTTGTGAGTTGTAGCCACGCTTTTCTAGTTCTAATATAATAGATGATTTTCCAAATCCAGGTCCACCAGTAATTACAATTTTATTATTGAAATCGCCAATAATTTTACTCATTTGTTTTAATCTCCTCAACTACTTCTTTTCCTTTTATTTTTTCGTTGCCGTTTAATCCTTTCAATACTTCAATATTTATTCCATCGCTAATTCCTGTTTCAATTTTCACTCTTTTATATTTTCCTTGCTTTTCTTCTACTTCAACATAAATGCTATCGCCCGAAAATTTTAAAACACTTTCTTCTAACGCCAAAACTTTTTCTCTTTTGTCCAATACAATATCGGCATTGGCAGAATAGTTAGCTCTTAAAAAGTAGGATTTATCGATATCAACTGCAGCTTTAATTAGAAATTGTACAGTGCCATTTTCTACAATTCCTTTGGGAGAAATGTATTCCAAAGTAGCATCAAACTTCATGTTTTCTATTGCTCCAACCGTCATCACTAATTTCATTCCTTGCTTTAATTTGCCTACTTCAGATTCATCTACTTTCCCTTCAAAAATCATTTGACCCATATCGGCAATAGAGGCAATGGTAGTGCCTTCGTTAAAATTATTGCTTTGGATAACGGAGTTTCCTTCCTTTATTGGAATATCCAAAATCATTCCCCTAATGGTAGATTTTATAAGAGTATTGGTAGCAGTTCCGCTATTTTTTGTTGCACCTTCTTTTATCAGTTGCAAGTTATTTTCAGCAGCTTCTAGTTCTTGTTTAGAATTTTTATAATTGTTATCGGCCACAATAAAATCTGTTTTGGGCAACACTTCTTTCTCAACTAATTTTTGAATTCTGTCTAACTCTACTTTGTTTTGATCTAAACTAATTTTTGCTCTTGCCAATCTATTCTCTGCTTCGTTAACAGAAACCATATCGGGTATGATTTTTATTTTTGCAATAATGTCACCTACGTTTATATTTTTTCCGGCTTGCACAAATATTTTTTCTACAATACCCGAAACATTAGACTTTATAAGCACTTCTTTGCGAGGAATTACGGTGCCTGTTGCGATTGCTTTTTTTATAATATCTGTCTTAAATGGTTTTTCTATTTTGTATTTTATAGGCACTTTCTCTGATTTTTTATACAAAAAATACAATGTCCAAATAAATACTATTACCAAACCTGCAATTAAAAATACGGTTAAAACTTTTTTCATTTTATTTATTATAATTCTCTTACTAGATATGTGTACAATTGAATCATTGCTTTAATGTCGTTTTTGTGAACAATTTCATTGGGTGTATGAACGTTGTCTTCGGGTGCACCAACAAAGCACCAGTCTAATGGAAATGGACTGCGTTGCAAAGAATTTCCATCACTGCCACCACTTCCTTCAACTTCTAATTGATAGGGTATTTGATGTTTTTTTGCAATTTCAATAATTCTATTCACATAACTTCTTCTTGGGATCCCTGAATCTCTTATACTAATGGCAACACCTTTTCCGTGTTTAACACCTTCGGTAACCCAAGTAATGTCACAAATTAAGGCTTGACGCAGATGATATTTTTCGTACAAAATTCTTCCAATGTTTTCGGCACTGCCACCCCCGTGTTCCTCCCAACAAGAAAAACAAATGGCACCATTTTCCATTGTTTCAGCAAGTTTTAATGCAACATAAATTCCCAACCTATTGTCCAAATAACAGCACTGCACAAAATCATCGGTTTCTCTAAAATCTGGTTTATAAGTTAAGGTAGTTCCTGTTTCTAATGGCCTGATATTATCGTAAGTCAATTCGCCATCTTTTCCAAGTTTAAACTCACATTCAATGTTTCCCTTTTGGTCTTCGCCAACAAGCAAATCTCCATCTTTGTTATGCGGCGAACCAATTCTTACCAATTGATTGCCGTATCTAACAGTGTAGCCAATACTGTCCATGTGAGCAAATACAGCTGTTTTTGGTTTTCCAAAAATTAAAACAATACTGTCTTGCAGTCCATCACCAAATAAAATAGTGGGTTTGCTTGCCCAGTTTTTTTTCTCTCTATCGATGTAATTCAATAAGTAAGAAGTCATAACTACTTCATTTCCCGAAGTAGCTCTAATGGCACACAATTGACGCAGTAGATTCATTAAAAAAAATTATTTTGGAAAAATACGTTTTTTTTGAATTTTGAGAGAATTAATTATTGTAAAACAAGAAGTTTTTAATTTTTTCCAATGAATTTATCAAGTTTTAAAAAAAACACCACAGCAATTATGAATATAATTACTTTTAGGCAAAAATTCCTCAGCACAAGATGTACAATCAATTTGTAAATTTTTTAGAAGATAAATTAATGCACCCCTTACCGGGCTTTGAGGCACAAAAATTAATGTCGCCAATAAACAGAAAATCAACTGATGAATACACCAAGAAATTAAAAAGTGCAAAAGAAGCTGCAACCATGTTGCTTTTTTTTCCGGATAAAAACAACGTACCACATTTTGTTTTAACCAAAAGAATAGAATACGATGGAGTGCACAGTGGGCAAATAAGTTTACCGGGAGGAAAAAAAGAACCAGGTGACATTAACTTTGAACAGGCTGCTATCAGAGAAACTCAAGAGGAAATAGGAATTGAATCTCATCAAATAAAAGTGCTGGGCAAGCTCAGTGAATTATACATTCCGCCAAGTAATTTTTTAGTATATCCTTTTTTATCCGTTGCATTTGAAACGCTAGAATTTATACCTCAGGAAAGAGAGGTATTTAAAATTATTGAAGTGCCCTACTTTTTCTTGATGGATGAAGTGCTAAGAAAGGAAAAAAAAATACAACTTTCTGGCACCAATTTATTTGTGAATGCACCTTATTTCGATTTTTTTGGACACGAAGTGTGGGGCGCTACAGCAATGATGTTGGCAGAAACAGCAGCGCTTTTGAAGGAATTTAAATTGGAATAATCTCTATATGTTTAATTGCAGCAGTTTTCATATTCTTGGAACAATTCATCTGACAATTCGCTTAAATCTTCTGTAAACACCTGGCCTGTTTTCATGTCAATTAAAGTAAATTCCTTTTTTGCTGGATTGTATCTATATTGGAAAATTACTTCTTCTTTTTCGTTTATTTTTTCGAGAAAAAAATAGTTGTAAACCAAAGCATAATTATTTGCTCCATCTCTTTTGGGATTTGGACTGGAATCGAAAATAATGTTAAACCAATATTTACTTTTTTGATAATTTATTTCCTTACCTAAATTAGGATCTTCATCAGCACCTCGCATCAAAAAAAAATGAATCCTCTTGTAAACTTTATTGTTATAAAGTCTAAGCAATAAACCAATTGTTTTCAAATCTTTTTTATTGATTGTAGTATTTTTTGAACCGTTATTTTGTCCAATTAGCAATTTCCAAACCTTTTATACGCTTAAAGTGTTCGGTATTATTGGTAATCAATTGTAATTCACTTGTAATAGAAATGCCTGCAATCAAAGTATCTGTATGCCCTATTTCGCTTCCTTTTTTTCTAAGATCGCTTTGAATAAATGCAGCAGTTTTTGCCATTTGTAGTGTCAATGAAATAACTTTGTTTAATTCTACAAATTCTTCAAACCGAACCAATTGTTTTCTAGCGTCTTTAAATAAAAGCCCATTAAGAATTTCATAATAAGTGATAATACTTAAATTTATGTACCCAAACTCTTTCAAGTATAAATCTACTTTGATATTACTTTTGGATTTCCACGCAAAAACTCCGAAAGTATATCTGTGTCTAATATTGAAGGTTTCATAAATCAACGTTGCGGTCAAAGAGTTTACTTCTTGATTTCTTTGTATGGTTAAAATAATCCGTATAGTCTTTATTTGTCATATCGTTAAATGCTCCACCAAAAGATAAAATTTTCTTTCTTATGGTTTCCGTTTGTTTTGTTTTTGGTGTTAATGAATGTACAAATTCATAAAGCTCTTCCAGTCTAACAATTGGCACATCTTTCATCTCTTTTATTATAGTGTTTAGCGTCAACATTGTTTTATTTTTTATTCTGTCAAATATAATTAATAATGTTATAATTTAGTTCAGATTTATATTATCATAACCAATAAATTTATTATAACCTTAATAAAACAAATAAAATTTCAATTTCAATGTTCAAACATTAAAACTAATTTATTATTACTAATTTTGTACATCTTTTGCATTTTAAAGGTTAGAAAAATGTCAAAACAATCCTAAACAACACTATGAAAATTCTCTATACTTACCTAAAAAATTATTGGAAATTAATTGCTTTAGCTCTTACTCTTGCTGCAATTAATCAAATATTTTCTCTGTTAGATCCTTACGTTTTTAAAAAAATTGTTGATGAATATGCCTTTTCTCCAAAAAAATTTACAAATGAAGAGTATATAAAAGGCATTGGATTTTTAATTCTACTATCAATGGGTGCTGCAATGATTAGTAGAATTGCAAAAAACTTCCAGGATTATTTTGTAAATGTGATAACACAACAATTAGGTGCACAAATTTATTCCGATGGGCTTAAACATTCTCTGCAACTCCCTTATCAGCAGTTTGAAGACCAACGTAGTGGAGAAACTTTGGGAAAATTACAAAAAGTAAGAACAGACGTAGAACGCTTAATTTCATCGTTTGTAAGTATTTTATTTACAAGTGTTGTTGGAATTATATTTGTAATGGTTTATGCCTTTAGCATACATTGGGCCATTGCACCAGTTTATTTTGCCGCTGTGCCTTTGTTGGGCTGGATAAGCAGTGTATTGAGCAAAAAAATAAAAACAATTCAAAAAAACATTGTATCAGAAACTACAGCTCTTGCAGGTTCTACCACAGAATCGCTCAGGAACATTGAGTTGGTTAAAAGTCTTGGCTTAGCAAAACAAGAAATTGATAGATTAAACGGAACAACAACAAAAATTCTTGCACTAGAACTAAAAAAAGTTCGCTACATCAGAAGTATAAGTTTTATACAAGGCACCTTTGTAAATTTTTTACGAAGCTGCATTTTATTTCTTCTGTTGTATCTCATCTTTCAAGACAAACTTACGCTTGGTCAATTATTTTCTTTACAGATTTATTCCTTTTTTATTTTTGGCCCATTGCAAGAGTTAGGAAACATAATAAATGTTTACCGTGAAGCTGAAGTTTCTCTTCAAAATTTTCAGGACATTATTAGCATTCCTGTTGAAGCAAAACCTAAAAATCCAATTACCATCAACCAAATAGAAAATTTACAATTCAACAATGTAAGTTTTAAACACCAGCAAAGCAATCATGCTGCTTTAAACAACGTTAACTTTACCGTTAATCGTGGACAGACCATTGCATTTGTTGGTCCATCGGGCTCTGGAAAAACAACTATGGTAAAAATGTTAGTGGGTTTATATCAACCGCAAGAAGGAGAAATTTTAATAAATGGTAACAATGGCAATAGCATAGACTTTGATAGATTTAGAGAGCAAATTGGCTTTGTAACGCAAGACACACAATTGTTTAGCGGCACCATAAAAGAAAATCTTCAATTTGTGAAACCTGGCGCAAGCAACGAAGAATGTTTAGATGTTTTAAAAAAAGCCGCTTGCGATAATTTATTGGCCCGTGCAGATAAAGGATTAGATACTATTATTGGCGAGGGCGGAGTAAAAGTTTCGGGCGGAGAAAAACAACGCTTATCTATTGCCAGAGCATTGCTAAGAAAACCTTCTTTACTAGTTTTTGATGAGGCTACCTCTGCATTAGATTCTATAACTGAAGAAGAAATTAGCAGCACAATCAGGCAATTGTCATCTACTCCAAATCATATTACCGTGCTTATTGCACATAGATTATCAACTATAATGCATGCCGATAAAATTATTGTTTTAGAAAAAGGCCATGTGGTGGAAGAAGGAAAGCACGAAGAACTTATAGAAGAAAAAGGATTGTATTACGCCATGTGGAGACAACAAATTGGGGAACGCTCCAGGAACAAAGAAAAAGTTACTTAACTCAGATAACTGATTTTCAATGGTTTGAAATCGAATAAAAAATTTGCAAAAAAAACGAAATAAACTACCTTTGCACTCCGCAAAATAATGCTATGTCAAAACAAATAGAAGAAAAAGACGAAATACTAGTAGATGTTCAACACGCTTACTCAAAAACTGAACTATACATAGAAGAAAACAAAAAAAGCCTTGCAATAATCGCTGCCGGAATTATTTTAGTGGTAACAGGATATTTTGCTTGGGATAAACTTTATGTGGCTCCACAAGAAGAAGAAGCTCAATCTAAAATGTTTGTTGCTCAACAATATTTTGAAAATGACTCCCTAGACAAAGCAATTAACGGAGATGGAAACAACCCTGGTTTTAAAACTATTGCCGAAGATTATGGAGTTACAAAATCTGCAAATTTAGCACACTACTATTTAGGCGTTTGCTATTTAAAGAAAGGTAAATTTGAGGATGCAATTTCTGAACTCAAACAATTTGATACCGATAGCGAAGTGCTTGGGCCTGTAGCTACAGGTGCAATGGGTGATGCAACTTTAGAAATGGGCAAACAAGAAGATGCTGTTGCTCTGTATTTAAAAGCAGCAAAAATGAACGAAAACAAATTTACAACTCCTCTTTACTTAATGAAAGCTGGTGGCGTTTACGAAGACTTAAAAAACTACGACATCGCCTTAAAAGTTTATGAGCAAATTAAATCAGATTACGTTACTTCAACCGAAGGAAGAGAAATCGAAAAATATATTGCAAGAGTAAAAGCATTAAAAGGAAATTAACAAAGCAATTAAAGCCGCAATAAGCGGCTTTTTTTTATGGCAACAGAACTAAAGAACCTATCTATTGTATCTACTGTAAATCTTTTAAAACCTTCTCGGTTAAAAATTGGAGTGGTGTATGCAAATTGGAACAAAGAAATTACTTATGCACTAAAAGATGGTGCAGTTGCACAATTGCTAGAAAATAAAATAGAAAAGCACAATATCTTAGAAATAGAAGTTCCTGGTGCATTTGAATTGGCATTGGGTGCACAATACCTTTTAGAATATGCACAGGCAGATGCAGTAATATGTTTAGGTTGCGTAATTCAAGGAGATACCAAACACTTTGATTTTATTTGTAATGGTGCAACGCAAGGTATAATGGATTTAAACTTAAAGTTTAACAGACCTGTAGTTTTTGGTGTTCTTACTACAAACACACATCAACAAGCGCTAGATAGATGCGGTGGAGTTTGCGGTAATAAAGGAATTGAGGCTGCACAAACTGCTCTTTTTATGATTTCCTGTAAAGAACAGATTTTAAACAGATAAAAAACGTAACACTTTGCTTTATTCTGCGAACCTAAATATTTATCCACTATCTTTTTAACCTTAATTAGAACAACATACAAATGGGCTTATTTAGTTTTTTCTCCAAAGAAAAAAAAGAAAGTTTAGACAAAGGACTCGAGAAAACCAAAGAAAGTTTTTTCTCGAAAATTGCAAAAGCAGTTCTTGGAAAGTCGGAAGTAGATGCCGAAGTTTTAGATAATTTAGAAGAAATTTTAATAACGTCAGACGTTGGCGTTACAACTACGCTAAAAATTATTGAACGCATAGAAAACCGAGTTTCTAAAAATAAATACCTTGGTACAGGAGAGTTAAATAAAATTTTAAAAGAAGAAATAAGTAGTCTTTTAGAAGAAAATAATTCTAGTGATGTGTCAGATATAGAAATACCAGATACTGCCGGAACACCCTATGTAATAATGGTTGTAGGTGTTAACGGCGTTGGAAAAACTACCACTATTGGTAAACTTGCACACCAGCTAAAAAGCAAAGGAAAAAAAGTAGTGTTGGGTGCAGCCGACACTTTTAGGGCTGCAGCAGTTGACCAGTTAGAAATATGGAGCAAACGTGCTGATGTTGCTTTTGTTTCGCAAGGCATGAATGCCGACCCCGCAGCAGTAGCTTATGATTCGGTGGCACATGCAGTAGCAATAAATGCCGATGTGGTAATAATTGATACTGCAGGAAGATTGCACAATAAAGTGAATTTAATGAACGAACTTTCAAAAATAAAACGAGTGATGCAAAAAGTATTGCCCAATGCACCCCACGAAGTTTTATTGGTGTTAGATGCCTCTACAGGGCAAAATGCTATTGAACAATGTAGACAATTTACAGCGGCCACAGATGTAACAGCACTGGCACTTACCAAATTAGATGGAACAGCAAAGGGTGGCGTTGTTATTGGTATTTCTGACGAATTTAAAATTCCGGTTAAATACATTGGCGTTGGCGAAAAAATAAACGACTTGCAAGTGTTTAACAAATATGAGTTTGTAGATTCTTTGTTTAAGGAATAAGGCTTATTTTTATAACTGCATTTAAATTTTTTACCTAACAACTAAAAAAAACAAAAGCATCATAGATAAATTCTATTCCCTTTCTTAGGCAATCCATATTTTTTTGCATCTATTTCAATCCATCTACCAAAAATGCACAATCAAAGATAGTGTGCAAACTTCTTACATCACTAAATTAATTGCTTCAAATTTTTATTCGAGGTAAAGATTAACTTGATATTTTAGAACTGATGTATTCATTAACTAGGTTCTCTAATATGTTTAATGGAACCGGACCGTTCGTCAATACCACATCGTGAAATTCTTTGATGTTAAATTTATCTCCCAATTGTTTTTTGCATCTTTCACGAAGCTTCAAAATTGTTACCATCCCTACCTTATATCCTGTTGCTTGTGATGGCCAAACAATATACCTATCAATTTCTTTGGAGCAATCGCCTTCAGGATTTGGAGTATTTTCTATCATGTATTGCAAGGCTTGTTTACGGGTCCATTTTTTGTAATGAATACCTGTATCAATAACTAATCTTGAAGCTCTGAAAACTTCCATGGCAAGTCTTCCAAAATCTGAGTATGCATCTTGATAGAAACCAATTTCTTTAGGTATTAATTCCGAATACAAGGCCCAACCTTCTACATAAGCTGTATTTCCGCCCAACTTCCTAAATTTTGGCAAGTTTTTTAATTCTTGAGCAATAGCAATTTGCATGTGATGTCCGGGAATTGCCTCGTGGTAAGCCAATGCTTCCATTTGATAAATTGGCTGATCAGATAAAGTAAATAAATTTATATAATATCTTCCGGGCCTTGAACCATCTAATGCAGGCTCTTCGTAAAATGCACCTCCGGCAGATTTTTCTCTGTATGCCTCAACCGGTTTTACCACAAGATTAGCTTTAGGCTTTGTTAAAAACAAATCATCCAATTTTAATCTCATGCCTTCAATTATTTTATTTGCCTCGTCAACATAAGCTTTTTTACCTTTTTCGTCGTTAGAAAAATAAAACCGTTTATCCGTTCTCATAAAATTAAAAAACTCTAATAGCGTGCCCTTAAAGCCAACTTTTTCTTTTATTACCTCCATTTCTGCATGTATTCTTTTTACTTCGTCAATGCCTAAACGGTGAATTTCTTCTGGCGAAAGTGAAGTTGTAGTAGTTTGTTTTAATGAAACGGCATAGAATTTTCCACCATCAGGAAATTTCCAACAACCGTCGTCTTCATTTGCCTTTTTTTCTAGCTCTTTCCAATACACCATTAAATTTTCGTAGGCTGGCTTTAAACTGTCAATCAAGGCTTTTTCTGCAAAATTAAGCAACTCTTTTTTTTCTGCACTACTTAATTCTATTTTATTAATTTTAGATGAAAAGTCTTCGTAGAGTGGTGATGTTATTTTTGATTTTTCAAAAGGGAAACCAAGCATTAAATTTTTTGAATCGTCGAGCACTCTTGGGAAAACAAACTTTGGAGGGATAATTCCTTTTGATTCAGAGATCTTCATCAATTCTAACAATTGTCTAAAATGATGAGGAATTCCATTTAGTCTTGAAAGATAATCTTCTGCTTCCTTTTTATTACCAATGGTATGCATATTTATTAAAAACGAAGGAACAGAAGAGTGTTTACCCTCCATTTGATTTAAGAAATATTTATGAAATCTATAAGGGAAAGATTCAATTTTTTCTTCGCATTCTTGCACAAACAAATCATAACTTACCAAGGATGTACCTGTTAAATTGCTTCTATTAAATCGGTTAAGAAAAATCTTGAGCATATTTATTACCCTTTGATTTTCTTCAATAGCCTTTTCATCAGAGATGTCATTCCACTTATCATACTGGCTTTTATCTCCTAAAACTGTTTGATATTCTGGGTCTCGGCTCAGGTGATCATCAAATACCGAATCAAAAAAAATAGTTATTTCTGCATCTTGATTTTGAGATTTTTGAACAGGATTTGAACAAGAAAAAATAACTGTTCCTGCAAAAATGGCAAGTAAAATTTGTTTCATTTATAAATTGTAAAAGACTTATCAAGACCAAACATAGTGCTTTTAATCAGGTAAAAAAAATATTTAATCCTTCAAAACTATCATTTAGTAGAATACTTTACCGTTTCCACAAATACCCTTTTCCAATTTTTCCATTGTCTATATTCACTAACAGTTTCGTTGTGCCATAGTGTATATAAGGATCCATTTACCTCTTTTACTTCTTTAATAATTTGTTTGCAGAGTTCAATAGAATTTTCAGGATTTAATTTTAAATAATACAACAAAGTTGCTTCCATAATTTGAAATGGAAATATTTTAAGTTTTGTTTCTATTTCTAAATCCAAATCATAAAAATAAAATGGTGTACATGTTCCTGCTCTAAATCCAACATCAGAGGCATAACCCATGGTATAATCTTCTTCTATATCTAATTCTATTAACTGCTTGTAGGTTTCGGGAAAACTTAATTTTAAAAAATGTTGGCGGCTCTTTGTAATTTCTTTGTGAAATACTTTAGATAAATTTTTTATTTCTTTTTCTAATTTATAAGGATATTTATTAGATTCAAATGAAGGGTGAATTCCAATTTCTGCATGATCTGCAATAGATTTAATAAGTTTAATAAATGAATGATTATCCACCGGCAAATTTTTATCATTGGTAGAATAATCAGCAAATAAGAAAAAAAATATTGGTCGTAAAGAAAATTTTTTATGAATATTTTCTAAAAATTGATAGGTATCATAAGGGTCTTGTTTTAATTTAAGTAATACTTTAAACCGCGTAATAAAATCCTCCACATCTCCTGTTATTATTGATTTTGCTATTGCTCCCAAAGTTCTCATTGATCCTTTACCTTTGTATGCATAAGCATTATCCACATCAATTGTTGAAGTGTAAGAATAAACAGGATAGTTTATTTCTAAATTGGGAAACAAGTGCAATAGATGTTCTCTTAATTTTATTCCCCAACGGTTTACTATTGCCGTTCGCAAAAATCCACCCTTGTGTGCAATGCTTTGTGCAGCATCAAATCTATCGTATTTGTCTCTAATTGTTGGCAAATATTCTTCGTAGCGAGAAACCAAATAAAATGAAGCTGCAAACACATCAAAAAAAGTTTGGTTGTTTCTTTTGGCTACAAAAAAAGATGGCAATTCTTCCCACTTCTCAAAATATATTTCTATTCCTCTAACGCCGCTTTCATTAAGCAATCCATGTGGAGTAATCCAATAGTTTTTATTTTTTAGCTGGTAATTAGAGTAGTTAATAATTCCACCGGTATACGATTCGGCTTCATTTATACTTGAAGTAAAATCTACTTTTGTAATTCCAACAATGTCATGCAATAGATAATTTACAATATACCTTATTCTTGGCGAAAGTGTTGGCGAATAAAAAAGCATTTAAACTTATTTTTTGTTTACTAATTTTTTTAAGCTTTCTACAACAAGTTTATTGGGTGCATATAAAGGCAAACGAAGATAAGGTTCACAAATACCTAAAATATTTAAGGCTTCTTTTACTCCACCGGGATTTCCATCCGCAAAAAGCAAATCTGTAACAGGCATTATTTGATAATGTAACTTTAAAGCTTTTTGAAATTCCCCTTTTAAACAATGGTTGATCATTGTAGAAAATTTATCGGGATAAACCATAGCAGCAACGGATATTACCCCGCCTGCTCCACAAGCCATCAAAGGAAATGTAAGATTATCATCACCACTTATCAATTCAAAATTCTTTGGTTTATTTGCAATTATTCTCATGCACTGTTCTATATTTCCTGATGCTTCTTTAATTGCTCTAATATTTTTAAATTCATTTGCCAATTGCAAAGTGGTGTCCGCATTTAAGTTAGAACCTGTTCTTGAAGGAACATTGTAGAGAATAATGGGAACTGGAGAAACGTTGGATATTTGTTTGTAATGCTCAACAATTCCTTTTTGATTGGGTTTATTATAAAAAGGAGAAACAGATAATATTGCAGAAATATTTTTGAAATCGTACAGCTTAAAATCGTTACAAACTTCGGAAGTATTATTCCCTCCCAAACCTAATACAACTGGCACTCTTTCATTGGTATATTCTAAAACTAATTGAACAACCTCTTTCTTTTCCTCCTTATTTAAAGTAGCCGCCTCACCGGTTGTGCCCAATGCCACAATATAATCAACGTTGCCATTTATTAAATGATTCACCAATTTCTTTAGTCCTTTGTTATCAATATTTCCTTTGCTAGTAAACGGAGTAACAATGGCCACTCCTGTGCCTTTGAAATTAAATTTTTTCATTTTTATACTGTTTTAAATTAGGCTCTGTTGATTTTTAGAATGTATCATTTTTAGATATTTGGTAAAAATATCAATTAATTGTTTTAAACCGGATTCTTCTTTTGCCTCAATAGATAAATCATAAAAGGGCAAATGCTTAGCGCTTGCTCTTCCAATTTTAAAATTTGCCTTAGAATTCACAAATACATACTGAATTGGCAAAACAATATCAGTAGTTAAATTTAGAAGAATATCAAAAGGCTCGTTGGCAAAATTTGTGATAACAGCATTATTGGGTCTTAAATGCCAGTTTACGTCTTTTTTAGAAAAATAATCGTAATCTAATTTAGAATTTAACTCAAATGGCAACTCTTTTAGATTATAATACCCTAAAACCTGAACTTTCTTTTTTTCTTCTTTTAAACTTGAAACATATTTTTTTATTATTTCTAAATTTTCTTTTTCGCTGGCATCAAAAATAATCCCAATACTTTTTGCTTGATCTATTCCTACTGCTATTGGCTTTCTCTTTTTTTCTTTTGCCAATTTTCTTAAAAAAAAATCTGCCGCCTTTAATTTTGCTTTTTTAAGTACCATAACCTATAAGTTTTATAAATTCCTCTTCAGAAATTACTGTAACGTTTAGCTTTTCTGCCTTTTTCAATTTCTCCGGACCCATTTTATCGCCTGCCACAACCAATGAAGTATTGCCCGATATAGACGAAGCAACTTTGCCACCATGTTTAATAATTTCATCTTTTATTCCGTCTCTACTAAAATTAGCAAAAGATCCGCTTACTACAATTATTTTGTCTTTTAACTTATCGGATAAAATAATATTTTTAGACTCATCGATTTGCATTTGCAATCCACATTCTTTTAGCTTTAACACGATTTGTTTGTTCAAATTGTTATCAAAAAATTTTATTACTGATAAAGCTATTTTTTCTCCTATCTCTTCAACATTTATCAAATGTTCATAAGATGCAGCAGCTATTGCATCAATATTTTTAAAATGAATTGCCAGTTTTTTAGCAACAGTCTCCCCAACATGCCTTATTCCCAAAGCAAACAATACCCTTTCAAATGGGATTAATTTGGATAGATTAATTCCTGAAATTATATTTTCGGCAGATTTCTCGGCCATTCTCTCTAAGTGTATTAAATCTTCTTTTTTTAATGAATATAAATCAGAATAATTTTTTACCAAATTGTTTGAAAACAATAACTCAACAGTTTCTTCGCCAATGCTATCAATGTTCATGGCTTTGCGACTAACGAAATGTACAATTTTACCTTTTAGCTGTGGTGGACAACCAAGTTCATTGGGGCAAAAATGATTGGCTTCTTCTTCTTTCCTTTCTAAAGGCGTATGGCAAATTGGGCAATGTGATGCATACTTAAATTCCTCACTTAGTAAATCTCTTTTACTCTTGTCTACCCCTACAATTTTTGGAATTATTTCGCCGCCTTTTTCAATAATTACTTCATCATTTATTCTTACCTCCAGCGCTTCAATAATATCGGCATTGTGGAGCGAAGCTCTTTTTACTGTTGTGCCCGCAAGTTTCACTGGCGCCAAGTTTGCAACAGGAGTTATTGCTCCGGTTCTTCCTACTTGAAACTCTATGGAAAGTAATTTTGTTCTTGCTTGTTCTGCCTTAAATTTATAGGAAATCGCCCATTTAGGAGACTTTGCTGTAAATCCTAACACTTTTTGTTGTTGGTATGAATTTACTTTAATTACAATTCCATCAATATCAAAATCTAGCTTTTTTCTTTCCGTATTCCAATATTCAATAAAATCAAAAACTTGATGAATAGTTGAACATTTTTGAACATGTTTAGGCACATTAAAACCCCATTCTCTTGCGGCTTGCAAACTCTCTAAATGAGTAGAAAAAATTTGATTTTGGGTATACACAAAATATAAAAAACAAGTTAAATTTCGTTTAGCCACAACAGAAGAATCCTGCATCTTTAATGTTCCTGATGCCGCATTTCTTGGGTTTGCCAAAGGTACTTCGCCAATGTCCTCTCGTTCTAAATTTATTTTTTCAAACGCTTTTTTTGTGAGCATCACTTCTCCTCTAATTTCAAATTCTACAGGAAAATTAGCCGTTCGCAATTGAAGAGGTATTGTTTTTATTGTTTTAATATTTTCTGTAACATCGTCACCAACACTACCATCTCCTCTGGTTGCACCTAAAACCAACTTACCATCTTTGTATGAAATACCAACAGCAACGCCATCGTATTTTAATTCGCAAATGTATTCGTAAGATTGATTGGGAAGTGCTTTTGCTACCCTTTCATCAAATTCCTGCAACTCTCCTTTAGTGTAAGTATTGCCAAGCGATAGCATGGGATATTTATGCTCAACAGATTTAAATTCCTTGGTAATTGTGCCTCCTACCCTTTTTGTTGGACTGGTATCAAATGAAAACTCAGGAAATTCCAACTCTAAATTTTGAAGCTGAAGTAGTAATTTATCAAACTCAAAATCAGAAATGATTGGTGCTGATAAATTATAATAGTTGTAATTGTGAGTTTCTATTTCTTTACTTAGATAATTTATTTTGTAGAGTGCTTCTTCTTTTGTCATAAAATATTTGTTTCCAAAATTAATCATGTTAAGCAAATTCTAAAGAATATTTTATGCAGAAATAATTACAATTTTAAATTCAATAGCAGATTGAATTTTGAATTTTATATCATTGTGCTTTACTTTATGCCAACTGTATCCCTAATTAATGATTAAAAAAGTTAGAATTAGTATCATATATATAGTTTGTTTTGCAGTAGTTTTTATTGGGTATAGAATTTTTCTTAAGCGAATAAGAGTAAAAGGACTAAAAAATTATCCAAGAAATCGCCCAGTTATAATTGCAGCAAATCATACAAATGCTTTCTTAGATGCAATAATTTTCCATTTTGTATTTTTTGAGAACATCTATTCTTTGGCTAGAGGAGATGTTTTTAAATCTTCAATAAATAGATTTTTTTTAAGTAAGTTTAATGTCTTGCCCATATTTAGACTTCAAGAAGGAGCTGAACATCTTCATAAAAACGAAGAATCTTTCAATAAATGTATTCAGGTATTAGAACATAACAAGCCCCTTTTAATTTTTCCGGAAGGAAACTGTGTGCAAGAAAAAAGGTTGAGAAAACTAAAAAAAGGAATAGCAAGAATTGCTTTTTTAGCCGAAGAAAAAAATAACTTTCAATCGGAAATATGTATTTTACCTGTGGGAATAAATTATTTAAACTTTACAAAATTTAGAGGTGAGTTGTTTTTAAATATTGGAAAACCCATTGATGTTAAAAATTACAGAGAAGCTTATTTAGCAGACAAACAAAAAAGTTATACATCAATAAGCAATGACGTATACAGCAATTTAAAAGAGTTATTAGTAATAGTAGAAGAAAAAGAAAATGAAATACTATTTGAACAAATAAATGAAATTTTAAAACACAAATATCACTCCGGCGATTATAGAAACATTTCTGAAAAATTTAATAACTGGGTAAAAAAAATAAATCTCCCCGAGGTAAAAGAAATTTCATCTGAGTATTTTTCATTACTCAAAAAACTTAAAATAAAAGATTGGGTTGTAAGAAAGCACCACTCTAACTCTATGGGATATTTACTTTTAAATTTTATTTTACTTTCAGTATCGTCTCCATTGTTTATTGCCGGAATAGTATTAAATTTTATACCTTATAAAGTTCCATTTTACATCACTAAAAAGATTGTAAAAATTAGTGATTTTTTTCTTTCAGTTAATCTAGGGATTGGCGTATTTTTCTACATTATTTACCATCAAGTATTTATGATATTCATTAGTAGTTTTTTTGACAATTATTTTTGGTATTTTTTTATTGCAATCCCTGTCTTAGGTTATTTTTCGCTTATGTATTTTGAGCAGTTTAAAAAATTTTTAGGAGTTCTTAGATTTTTTGTATTGAAGAGAAAAAATCCAACATTGTATCACAATACAATACACTTACGGAATAGATTATTAAAATTCTGGGAAACGGGAGATTAAATATTAGTGTTTTTGTTTTACAAAATAAACTCTAATTTTTTTTAAGAACGTAAAATACATATCACTGTTAAATAAATTTGAATCTCGGGTTGCTTTGTAAGTTAGAAAAATTCCCATAGGAAACAGAACTAGTGTTGCCAACCAAGCCCCTAACCATGGCTCCATAACACCTACTTTAGAAGATTTTTCGCCAACAATAGAAATTACATGAAAAATCAAAAAGAATAAAACACTTACAACCATAGGCATTCCTAACCCACCCTTTTTTATTATTGCTCCCAAAGGTGCTCCAATAAAAAATAATACCAAGCAGGCAAAAGAAAGTGTAAACTTCTTATGAAATTCTATCATATACCTGTTTGTATTTTGTGTTACCATCTCATACTCCATATTGGTACTTTCTACATACGATAAATTGTTCCTTGCAAAATTTTCGGCATTGTTTTTTATTTCTTGTTTTTTCTCCTTGCTTAAATTTTTTAAAATTATTTCAGGAGAGTAATTCGTAAATTTTATTGCATTAGGATATACAGAATCTATATTAAATGGAAAAGTTTGTTCTTGTGTTCTGTATGAATCAAAATGTAAAAAACCCTTTAGAATGTTGTAAAAATTTCTTTTCCGCTTCACTAAATCAACTTTATCGGAATCTGCTGCTGCCAGCAATTGATTTACATTAAGCATGGCGTAATGATCTTTAAAAAGTTCCTCGTTACTTCTGGTCATTTTAAAATCAGACAAATCCATTCTTATAACTTGCTCAGAAAAAGATGTCCGTAAAAATGGTAAAAACTCCTTTCTATCGTTGTTGTTTTTTACTTCTTCGTAGTTGGTGCCATTGTAAAGTGTAAGCATTAAAAATCTTTCGTCGCCTGTAAGTTCCATTTTGCCTTCTTTGGCAACAACAACTTTTGTATTTCCATTTCTTTGTGTATGATCATAAATCATTACACCAAAAAGTTTCTTTCCGTCTTTACTTTTCTTGTTTATTTTTATTGTAAAGTTTTCAATTCCATTGTAAAAAATTCCTTCTTGCAATTCAAGTGTAGGTTTTTGGTGGGAAATATCATAAAGTAATGAGCCCATTTTTAAGTTGGCAATCGGTAACATATAATTAGAAAAAACAAAAACAGTGGCAGAGAGCAACACTGAAAAATAAACCAATGGCCTAAAAATTCTTTGTAAAGAAGTTCCTGCTGCCTTAAGGGATGTAAGTTCATAATTCTCGGCTAAATTTCCAAAAGTCATTATTGAAGATAGTAGAATTGTTAGCGGTATTGCCATAGGAACAAGCGTTGCAGAAACGTAAAAAAGTAGTTCTAAAATAATGTACCATTCCAGTCCTTTGCCAACAAGATCGTCAATGTATTTCCAAACAAACTGCATCAACAATACAAAAAGTATAACAAAAAAAGTAAGGAAAAAAGGAGCTAAATATGCCTTTAAGATATATTTATCTATCGTCTTCAAGAAAATTTAATTAAAAAAATGAGACAAAAATATGGTCAAATTATGCACCCAAAACATGGTGTAAATCATCAATTTGACTTTTCCATAACAATTTTGCATTATCTACAGCAGACTCATCCTCAGCAAAGTCGGTAACTAAAAGTGCTACGTCTCCAGTAATTTCATCTGTACTTATCTTAAATTCAAAAAATGTATAATCGGGATCATGCAACCACCTAAATCTAATAAATTGATTTTCCTTTTTACTGAGTATTTCAGCTTCCTGAGAATTTCCTTCCCAATAAAAAATAAATTTTTCATCCTGCAAATTAACATTGTCTGCAAACCACATGCAAAGGCCTCCCGGAGTAGATAAATAACTAAACAGACTACTTTTGGAAGCATGAATTGGAAACTCCATTTCAAATTTTATATAAACAGGTTTTGATTTTGCCTTTGCCATGTTTTATTAATTCTTTATTGATACTTTTGTGAAATTCAATCGCAATATAAAAAAATAAATTTAAATCGATAAAAATTAATGGCTTTATTACATTCAATGGAAGAATCGGGCAAGTGGCTATTTAAATACCGCGGTCAATTACCTTTGCTATTATTTGCACTGGCAGTCCCTGCAATAAAGTTCAATTCCTACTTGTGGATAACAAATGAAGTTTACCTAGCGTTTACAATTTTTGCAATAGTAGTATCATTCCTAGGATTAGTAATTAGAGCTATTACTATTGGCATTACGCCCAAAGGCACATCCGGCAGAAATACAAAAGAACAGGTGGCCGAAGAATTAAATAGCAAAGGCATATATTCTGTGCTAAGGCATCCATTGTATTTAGGAAACTTTTTAATGTGGTTAGGAATTGTAATTTTTACCTTTAACATCTGGTTTTTGTTTTCGTTTTGCTTGCTTTATTGTTTGTATTACGAGAGAATAATGTTTGCCGAGGAAAGATTTTTAGAACGCAAGTTCGGTGAAACATACATCAATTGGTCATTAAAAATACCTGCATTTATACCATCATTTAAAAATTATGAAAAAACAGAAATGAATTTTTCATTAAAGGCAGTTCTTAGAAGAGAGTATTCAGGGGTTTTGGCAACATTAATTGCTTTTAATTTTATTATTTTAGTAAGACAATTTTTTTTTCCGGGAAGTTTTAATTTTTCTCAAGAATTACTCATAAAAATTAATGTGCCAATAGTTATAATGGTTGCCAGTTTAAAATTCTTGAAAAAATTTACACACGTACTTTCTGATTCAAGCAGAAGCTAAAATAATGAGCACACATTTTTACATTGGCGAACGTGTTAGGTTTCTAGAATCTAAAGGCGAAGGAATTATAAAATCTTTTAGAGGAAATGAAGCTATCGTAGAGGATGAATCTGGCTTTGATTGGCCCACACCTGTAAATAAAATTGTAAAAATTTTTAGCGAAAAAGAACCACAAAAAGTTTTTGCACCAGAAAAAGATTACACAGCAATAAACTTAGATAAAGCCTTGTATTTATTTATTCCGGAAAAGGAAGAAAATAACAGAACAAAAAAAATTAAACTCATTAATAATTGTGGCTACGATTTTTTAGTTGCATTATTTTTTTCTGAAAAGAACAACAACAAAAGATTATTTTTTAATCAAATTAAAGCAACATCAAATTCAGATTCTTTTGAGATAGAAAACTTTAATGATTTAAAAAGTATAAAAATTCAACTTCTTCCGGTTCCCGAAAAATCCAGCGATGTTTTTGTATTAATAGAAGATACTATAAAAATTGGCAATTCTATTTTGCTGGGAGACGAAATGCCTAACTATCACCATTCAATTGCAACGGCAGGATTTTTTATTATGTTGCTAAACGAAAAAGTAATTAACGATAATTTACTCCAAAAAAATCTTCTCAACATAAATGAAGAATCACAATCTAAAAACAAAACTGTTAAACTTCCCACAACAGGTTATAAAGAGGAATTAATAGTTGATCTACACATTGAAGCACTTACAGAAAACTCAAGCAGAATGAGTGCTGGCGAGAAATTAAATTTTCAATTAATTGCATTTGAAAAACATGTTTCCACTGCATTCTCTCAAGGATACAAAAAACTAATAATAATTCACGGAGTAGGAAAAGGTGTATTAAAAGATAACATTTTAGAAAAATTAAAAGATTACAGTTTTGCAAAACACAAAGATGCAGACTATAATAAATTTGGTTACGGTGCCACCGAAATTAATTTCAAATAATTTGGTGTAACACTAATTTATATCCTCCAGCTCAAACAAATCCTCTACGTCTTTTAACTGTATTGCTTTAAGCTTTAATTGCGAAGGAATGTATGGTATAGGTGCAGATTTCATAGCATCGTTGTTATCGCCACTTCCAAAATTTGTGTTTAAGTCTATGGCATCGTACATAGATAAATTGTTATATATTTTTTTAGCTTTTCCAAAACTAAATTGCACCCCTAAATTAATAAAAAGTGAAGGTTCTAATCGTGCTGCAATAAAGTTAGATCTAATTACATCTAATAAATAACTATTAACTTTTCTTGAATTTACCTCGTTTAAAATTATGCTGTTATTTCCAACAAAACCTGCCGAAAAGAAAAATGAAAATAGATTACCTGATTTGTAATCCCACTCAACTCCTGTAAGTTTCTCTTGTCTTTTAAACAGTATAGAATTATATGTATCGCCCCTAAACTCAACGTTTCTCATTCCGTAAATTCCACCAATAGCTTTGTTGAAAAAGCTAATTGTAATGTGTTCGTCCAAGGGCCAATCGAATGAAATAAATCTTGGATATTGAAAATTAAAGTGGAACCTATCAAACTTACCAATTCTAAAACCTATAATTGGCTGTCTTGGCCTGCCCGAAAGCAAATATGTTTTTGCATAACCTATACGATAACTAAATCGTTCGCTTACCGTTCTATTGTAAATAAACATATAAGTGAGCCTTACACTTGGCTTGTATTGAAGAGACGAACGATCCTCTGCAATAAAGGGTAATAAATTGGCAAAAAATACATTTTTTGTTCCCGTATTGAGTATTGCACTTAATCCAAAATTTGTTCGTACTAGTGTGTGTTTGCTTGATACAAAACTAAATTTTGGTGTTGCCCTAGAAACATTTCCGGTGCCAATAATTTGAAATACACTGCCTATTTTATCGCCAACATTTGGCTTAGTATTGGTGTATATGGGAAAATAAAAACCAAAATTACTTTGAGCAAATGAGTAATTTTCATTTTTGTTGGTTTTAAAAGTTCTTTTTCCAGTAACAAGTCTATTGAGATAAAAGGTGGGTTTTATATAATGTTTGGGCTCGTCCTTTTGAACTTCTTGTGAAAACACATTAACACAATTCGCACAGATTAAAGAAAGAATATAGAAGTAATATTTTTTTTTAGTCATGTTTTACTTACCTGAAATTTGACGCAATAATTCTCTCTTAAATTCATCTTCGGCTTTGTAGAGCAATATTACTTTTTTTACCGGAATAACACTTTTGAATTTATTGAAATACTCTTTCCCCAGTTCCACTTCCTTTTCTTTGGATAAAAATTCATTGTCTAACATCAATTCTAAATCTTTATCGGAATAAGTGTCTATATTAATATTTGCTGAGCGTAATTCCTTCTTTCTTGCATTTTTTAAAGCTTCTATTTTATCTAAATACTCATTATAAACTGGCCAAAAGAGTTGTGCTTCTTTGGTAGTTAAATTTAATTTTTGTGTAATAAAGGCCACTTTAAAAGACTCTATCTTTTCTTTTTTATCATTATTTTGGGATAAAGCTGCAACAGAATAAAATCCTGTTAAAATTAGCACCCACCATATTTTATAGTTATACCACATTTTAATTTTTTTAAATAGCATCAGTTATTGCAGTTTCGTCAATACCACTTTCTAGTAAATAATTATACAACTCATCTTGCTCAATATTTACTTTAGGTTGAGCGGCAATTGCATTTTCTAAATCCTCGTTGTTTATTTCATCTAAAACGTAGTGTAACTCTTCTTGAGAGTTTTCACTTTCAATTATTTGTTTAGCCGATTCTTTGACTTCTATATTTATTGGCTCTACATTTTCTTTTGTTTCTGATTTATTGGCCACTATTGTTGGAATTGATTTAGATTTTTTTTCTTCAAAATAAAAACCTCTTATAAAAACAAACAAAAAAACACAGGCAGTTGCAAAAGCCAAACTGTATTTTGCAGGAGCAGGAAAAGAAAATCTTGGTTTATTGTTTTGCTCATAAATTCTTTGCTGAACTAATCGAGGCAAGTTCTCAAAATAATTCTGTGGCGAATCAAATACACCCTTAGCTGAGGGTTGAATCAACTCTTGCACTTTCTGTGGAAAATTCTGGAAATAATTTTCAGGCACAGAAAAATTTTCTGCTTTTGATTGTAAAGTCAACTCATTTATTGCAGTATTTAAGATAGTAAAATACCCTTCGGGAACTTCAAACGAATCTATTTTTTTAATTAAACACATCAATTCAACTTTGTTGTCAAGTTCTGTAAAATAGTTGTCGTGAACATAAAAAACATCTTTCTTTGATATAGAAAAAAGAACCGGAGCAATTGCTCTTAACTGCTGGTTTTCATTTTCAATATTTAAGTTTTTATTTTTCATTCGAAGTTTTGACTCTTTTTTTCTTTGATAGTTTAATGGTTCAATAAATATTCTTCAATTTTTTTTACTGCATGATGATAGGATGCCTTTAAAGCACCCACAGAAGTATCTAAAACTGCACTCATTTCTTCGTATTTTAGTTCGTCGTAGTACTTCATATTAAACACAATTCTTTGTTTTTCGGGAAGTTTTAATATTGCCTTTTGCAGCTTTAGCTGTATTGCGTCTCCCGTAAAATAAGGATCACTCTCTAGTTTACTGCTCATTTTGCTCTCTACGTCAACGATAGGAAGAAAAAATATTCTCTTTTTCTTATTTAAAAAAGTAATGCTTTCGTTGGTTGCTATTCTATAAATCCAAGTAAAAATTTGGGAATCGCCTTTAAAATTATCTAGGTGCGACCAAACTTTTATAAATGTATTTTGAAGAATGTCATCGGTATCGTCGTGGTCGATTACAATTCTTCGTATATGAGAATAAACTCGTTTTTGATACTTCTTCATCAAAAGGTTAAAAGCAAAACTTTTAGAGTCTTGGTTTTTAAACATTTCTAGAAGTTGTTCGTCGGTTTGTTCTTGCATCTCTTTTATGACTTATATTTTTAAACAAGGTTTAAACGTATAGATAAAAAATAGTATTCTCATTTGCAGCTATATAAAGCATTTTTAATCTTATTGTGTTTTATCTTACACAAAAAAGAGAAAATAAAACTCTAAAAAAAAATATTGTGGTAATTTCGCAGAAATATTATGAACAAAAAAGATTGGTTTGAAGATTGGTTTAATACTCATTATTATCATCTATTATATAATCACCGAAACGAATCTGAAGCTAAGTTTTTTATAAATAATTTGTTAGATTTTATTCATTTAAAAAAAATGGGTAAAATTTTGGATGCTGCTTGTGGCAAAGGCCGACATTCTATTTATTTAAACTCACAAGGCTATAATGTTACAGGCATAGACTTATCTGCAAAAAGCATAAATGAGGCGAGCAAATTTGAAAACGATTCTCTTTCTTTCTTTGAACACGACATAAGATTGCCCTTTAGAATTAATTACTTTGATTCTGTTTTTAATTTATTTACAAGTTTTGGCTACTTTCAAAAACAAGTAGACAACATTGCTTGCCTAAGTAATTTTTTTAATGCCTTAAAGCCAGGTGGATATTTTTTGTTCGATTTTTTAAATTCAAATTGTGTAGTTGCAAATTACAAAGAGAACACCACGCCCGAAATTATAAAAAAAGAGAATGTTGAATTTGCTATCCAAAAAAAAATAGAAAATAATTTTATCATCAAAGACATTAAAATTAATGACAATGGAAAGGTTCTAAACTTTCAGGAAAAAGTTCAATTAATTAAAAAAGATGAAATTATCGATTGGCTGCAAAATGTTGGATTTGAAATTAATGCAATAAAAGGTAATTATGAATTAAGTGATTACACTAACAGTTCGGAGCGATTAATTGTTATTGCTCAAAAACCTGCTTCCAAAAGTTAATCATGAATCCATTCTTAGCTTCTGTTTTTCTGTTTGTAATTACTGTATTAAGTGGATACTTATCCTTATTTATTAAACCAGGAAAAATACTCCAGCAAAAGTTATTACTTGCCTTTACTGGTGCCTACTTGTTTGGAATAGCTATTTTATCCTTATTGCCAGAAATTTTTGAACATAAAAGCTCTTACTCAGGAATTTTTATCATCGTAGGATTTATGTTTCAGTTGGTTTTGGAGTTTTTTTCAGAAGGAATTGAACACGGACACCAACATTTGCACTCAGATCAGCATCACCATAATCATAAAAATAATATTCCACTTGGTTTAATGTTAGGCTTGTGCACTCATGCCTTGCTTGAAGGCTTACCAATTTTAAAATTTTCTTCTACTGGTGAACCTGAAGTTATTTTGGCTATGCTATTTGGAATTTCAGTTCATAATATTCCTATTTCCTTAACCTTAGTGCAAGTGCTGCAAGAATGTGGGATTAAACAAAATAAGATATGGTTAATGTTATTTGTTTTTGCACTATTTACGCCATTAGGATTAGGTTTAAGTTATTTTTTTAATGAATACCTTTCTGGAATATCTCCGCAAATACACACCTATTTATTGAGTATAGTTGTTGGTATTTTTCTTCATATTTCCACTACCATTTTATTTGAAACCTCTGAAAGCCATAGATTTAATCTCCAAAAATTTGGAGTTATACTGTTGGGAATGTTGTTCAGTTTACTTTTTGTTTAACATTTATTCACCAAATAATAAACAAAGCCTGTAAACTTTTCTTCATTTAATTCGTTTGCGACTAATAGTAAACCTATTATATAATTTTTAACTTTTTATTTTAAACTATGAAAAAAAAATTACTAACTATTGCATTTTTTGCAACAACATTGTTCGCCAACGCTCAATTTCAATTTGCTAGGCTTCAAGTAATTCACAATTCCGCCGACCCAAGTGCTGCGGTTGTTGATATTTATGTAAACGGCACAATTTTCCTAAACGATTTTGCCTTTAGAACTGCCACAGCTTTCCAAGATGTTCCTGCAGGTATTCCACTTTCCGTAGCAGTTGCCCCGGGAACAAGTAGTTCGGTAGCCGAAGCTTTGGCAACATTTCCTGTAACTTTAAACTCAGGTGAAAAATATGTTGCAATTGCAAAAGGTGTTTTAGCGCCTGCAAGTTTTTCGATCAACCCCAACGCTGTCTCTACAGCATTTAGTCTTTTTTTATCAAACGGAATGAGAGAAGCTTCTACTGTAACAGGCGAAACTCAGTTTAGAGTATTTCATGGAGCTACAGATGCACCAACTGTAGATGTTTTAGCTAATGGCGGACCACTTGTTGATAATGCAACGTTTAATGACCTAACAAATTATATTTCAGTGCCTCCTGCAAATTACAATTTAGACATCACGCCTGGGTCAGATAACAATACAGTTGTTGCCTCCTTTATCGCACCTCTTTCTGGTTTAGCAAATCAAACTGCAGTAGTTTTTGCCTCAGGATTTTTAAATCCATCTGCTAACCAAAACGGAGAATCTTTTGGATTGTTTGCTGCACTAGTTAATGGAACTGTTGTTCCCTTTTCAAACACAACTTCTGCTGTGACCATCAATAGCAAATCTTTAGAATTGTTTCCAAATCCTGCTAACGAAATTATATCATTAATCAATTTACCAGAAGGTGTAAATATTGTTCAAGTTCTTGACCTAACCGGTAAAGTTGTTATTAGCAAAGAAGTAAACAATAAGAATGAAAATCTTTCACTAGAAAGTTTAAGTAGAGGTGCTTATTTTGTTAGAATTCAAAACAGAGTAAGTTCAATAGCCACAATTAATAAGATCATCAAAAACTAGTTTTTTAAGTTCAATCAAAAGAAAAAGCCTCCATTGTTGGAGGCTTTTTTTATTTATAGGAGATTTTGTACAAAAAAAAGGGTAAGCTACTTTTATCGCACCGCTCAACCTTTTATCCTTGCTACGTTCCCGTCCTGGGGAGTTTCAAAAGGAGCTGGTCGTAAAAGACTTACCCACGGCAAATGTATTTACAATTTTTGTATTATCAAACTATAATAAATCATTTGAAAAAACATACTTTTGAAACCAATAGTTTTTTATTACAAAAATGAATATTATAAAATTCTCAGCCAACTACGGAAGCATTGCGGGACTTGCATGTTTTGGTCTATTTATTTTGTTTACCCTACTAGGTTTAAATCCTTTTAACGGATGGAATATTTTTACAGCAATAATTCCAATCTTTTTTATTTACATAGGGATTAGAACTTTTAGAGACAAAGAAAATGCAGGTTATATAAATTTTGGAACCAGTTTTAGAGTTAGTTTATTTGTTACTTTTTTTTACTCATCGTTGTTTGCTATTTTAATATTTATGTATTTGCAGTTCGTAAGTCCTGATTTGGTAAACGAAACAAAAAGAATTACGATGGAAAATATGGATAAGCTAGAATCCAGAATTAGCAGCGAAATGTATGATAAAATGATAGAAGGAGTAGAAAATATGAATGCTGCTCAAATTGCTTGGGGCAGGTATTGGAACAATTTAATTTGGGGAGTGATCATTGGATTAATTTTAAGCGGAATTCTAAAAAAGGATAAAAATATTTTTGAAGAGTAATGAATGACATTCAAATTTCAGTTCTAATACCTCTTTTTAACGAAGAGGAATCATTGCCAGAATTGCACAACTGGATTAAAGAGGTAATGAAAAAAAATAATTTTTCGCACGAAATATTTTTTATCGACGACGGAAGTAAAGACGATTCATGGAAAATTATCGAAAAAATTTGCCAATCAGATGCTGCTTCAAAAGGAATAAAGTTTCAGAGGAACTATGGAAAATCAGCAGCTCTTAATGTTGGGTTTGAAGCGTGCTCCGGAAATGTAATTATAACCATGGATGCCGATTTACAAGACAGTCCAGAAGAAATTCCAGATTTATACAAAATGATTGTGGAAGATAACTTTGATTTGGTGAGCGGATGGAAAGAAAAAAGATTTGATCCCTTAAGCAAAACTTTACCCACCAAAATGTTTAATTGGGCAACACGTAAAATGAGTGGAATTGAACTTCACGATTTTAATTGTGGTTTAAAAGCATACAAGAAAAAAGTAGTTAAAAGTATAGAGGTTTATGGAGAAATGCACCGCTACATTCCTGTAATTGCAAAGTGGGCTGGTTTTTATAAAATAGGCGAAAAATCCGTACAACATCAGGCAAGAAAATATGGCTATTCTAAATTTGGATTGGAACGATTTTTAAATGGATTTTTAGATTTGTTTTCAATTGGTTTTGTTTCAAAGTTTGGAAAAAGACCTATGCATTTTTTTGGTGCACTAGGTTCATTGTTTTTCTTTTTGGGATTTGCTATTGCTTTTTATTTAATTGGTGAAAAAATATATTTCCTAACACAAAGCGTTAAACCAAGAGATGTTACCGATCAGCCATTATTTTATTTGGCGCTAACTTCTATGATAATTGGATCACAGTTATTTTTAGGAGGTTTTTTGGGCGAGCTAATTGCAAGAAATTCACCTTTCAGAAACCAATACTTAATAGAACAAAAAACAAATCATTAGTATGAAAATTATTTGTGTAGGCAGAAATTATTCCGAACATGCAAAAGAGCTAAATAATGAAATACCATCAGAACCCGTACTTTTTTTTAAGCCTGAAACTGCACTTTTAACAGGTAACAAGCCATTCCCCTGCCCTTCTTTCAGCAACGATATTCATTATGAGGGAGAATTAGTTTATAGAATATGTAAATCAGGAAAAAATGTTTCCAAAAATGAAGCGCCAAGTTTTATTGATGCCATTACAATTGGTATTGATTTTACAGCCAGAGATTTGCAAACGCACTTAAAACAAAAAGGACTTCCTTGGGAAAGAGCCAAATCCTTTGATAACTCTGCCGTTATTGGTGATTTTATAGACATAAATGCCAAGGATGATTATAATTTTTGTTTAAAAAAAAACGAAAGCACTGTTCAACAATCACATTCTAAAGAAATGATATTTGACATATTTTCTGTAATAGAAAATGTTTCAAAATTTGTAACACTACACAAAGGAGATTTAATTTTTACAGGTACGCCTGCAGGAGTAGGAAAAATTAACGTTGGAGACATTTACGAAGGATACATTGAAGATCAAAGATTAATGTATTGTAAGATAGAATAAAATTTTTATTCTCCAATAATCCCATCACGCAACCTAATTGTTCTATTTGTAAGAGCAGCAATATCGGTTTCGTGTGTTACAATAATTACTGTCATGCCTAAATCATTCACTTCTTTTATTAGACCCATTACCTCCATGCTTGTGGCAGAATCTAATGCTCCTGTTGGCTCATCTGCCAAAATTATTTTTGGTTGAGTAATCAAGGCCCTGGCCATAGCTATACGTTGCTTTTGTCCGCCAGATAGTTCAGAGGGAAGATGTTCTGCCCATTTGTCTAAGCCAACTTTCTCAAGGTATTCCATGGCCATTGTATTTCTTTTCTTTCTTCCTATTCCTTGATAGTATAAAGGCAAAGCAACATTTTCTACTGCATTTTTAAAAGAAACTAAATTAAAAGATTGAAATACAAAACCCACCATTTTATTACGAAATAATGCAGCTTTTTTTTCAGACAAATTTTTTACCAATGTTCCGCCAAGCAAATACTCGCCCGAATCATAATTGTCTAAAATTCCCAAAATATTTAACAGAGTAGATTTTCCCGAGCCAGATGATCCCATTATTGAAACCAATTCTCCGTCCTCAATTTTTAAATCTACTCCCTTTAATACTTCCATAGAAGATTTTCCAACAGAGTACGATTTTTTTATGTTTTTAAGTTCAATCATTTAGCTTTTCAAATGTATTTATAATATTCTAAAAACTAAACTGATTTTAATTTTTTTAAACTTGCATTTAGCTGATATCCCAATAATAAACCAATAGAATTAAAATACATCCAAAGCATTACAACCATTACAGTTCCTATTGATCCATAAAGTTTGTTGTAGTTTCCAAAATTATCTACATAATAAGCAAACACCAACGAAATAAAGATGGAGAAAAAAGTTGTAAACGTGGAGCCTGCAGAAACAAATCTAAATTTATGTTTTCTATCAGGACCAAGCCAAAAAATAAACGAAATAGAAGTAAAGAACATACCAAGGGTAATAATCCATTTTCCAATTATAAGCGCCCATACCAATAGTTCGTCATAAATAATGCTGTTGCTTTTTAGGAAATTAATAATAACTCCACTAAAAACTATCAATCCAATAGAAACTATTAAAAGCAGAGTAATAATAAAAACTAGTAAAATAGAAATCAACCTTATTTTAATCATACTTCTTGTTTCTTCTTTATGATCGCTACTATTAAATGCATTTATCATTGCATGAATTCCATCGGTAGCCAAAAATAATGCAAACAAAAAACCAAAAGAAAGTAAACTCCCGTTTTGATTTTTTATTAGGTCGTTCAGTGTTTCTTCCAGCGCTTCAAAAGCACCTCCAGGTAAAAAATCTTTTAATATTTCTAATAATTGGTTCTGAAAATTTTGAATAGGAACATAAGGTATGAGAGTAATTAAGAAAATTAATCCAGGAAATATTGCTAAAAAAAATTTAAAAGCCAATGAAGATGCTTGTGTAGTTATGTCGTAATTAATAACTCCTTTAAAAAAGAAAACTAAGATTTCGTAAAGATTTATTTTTTCAAAACCAGGAACAAAAATTCTACTTAAAACACTTTTGATTAAATAGAAAATCTTAGAATTTTCTGCCCATTTTTTTATCATTTCCTTTTTGTGGCTTTCAAGCTAAAATCAAGACTTTTATAGGAATGAGTTAATGCACCAATAGAGATAAAATCAACTCCTGTTTGTGCATATTCTAAAATATTGTTTTCGTTAATTCCTCCGGAAGCTTCTGTTTGATATGTTCCCGCAATTTTATCTACTGCAATTTTCATATTTTTAGAACTAAAATTATCAAGCATAATTCTGTCAATTTTTCCAATTGCAAGAATTTCATCTAACTCAGCTAAATTTCTGCATTCAACTTCTATCTTTATATCAAGTTTTTTAGCCTTCTTGTATTCGTTTGCTTTTTGTATTGCATTTTTTATTCCTCCTGCATAATCAATATGGTTATCTTTTAGCATAATCATATCATACAAGCCCATTCTATGATTTTGTCCACCACCAATTTTAACCGCTAGTTTTTCGAAGTATCTAAAGTTTGGAGTGGTTTTTCTTGTATCTAAAATTATTGTTTTGGTATCTTTAATTTTATCAACTAAACAATTTGTGTAGGTTGCAATTCCGCTCATTCTTTGAATAATATTTAAAAATAAACGTTCTGCTTTTAAAATAGAATGAACTTTACCCGTTAAAGACAAAACAATATCTCCTTTTATAACTTTATCTCCATCTTTATAATTTGTTGAAATCTCAAAATTTGTGTCAACTAATTTTAATACCATTAATCCTATTTCTAAGCCCGCTAAAATACCATCTTGTTTGGCTAATAAATTTGCAGAAGATACCGCGTTTATTTCAATACAAGATAGTGAAGAATGATCACCATCCTTAATGTCCTCATCAAGCGCTTCTGTTAAAAAATTAGTTATATTCATTTGCACAAATGTAGCACTTAGCAGTTTATTATAAAAATTACTTTGCCCCCTGTTCATCAAAAACAATTATACACTAGCAGATGCTAATGAAATTAAATAATAAAACATCAGCCAATTTATTTTTTTTTGGAATGCTATAAGAGAGTATTAAATGATACTACAAATGTTGATGCTACACCTGAAAACAATCATTAGTAAAAAAATAAAATATTTATCCTATTTAAGCTCAGGAATAATTTACAATAAATGCCTTGGATGCTTTAGCCGTCAAAAATGAAAAAAAAATATTGGAAATTTAAACACAAGGAAAATTAGGAAAATCAGAGAGGAATTAAATTTAGAACAAGTAGTAAATAACTATCTTTCCTTCTCTATTCTCATTTCTTTAATAAATTGCACATCACCTACTTTTTGCATATAAATGTAGGTTCTAAATAAACCAGTGCTAGTTTCTAATACACCAATAATGTATTGACTTCCATCCTTAGAAACTCCTTGGTGTTTGGGAGAATAAGCACTTGGAATATTTCTTTGCATAAAATCCTTAAGAATTTGCTCAGCTTGTGCTTTGCTATAAAAACCTTCGTTACCTAAAAAATTAAGTTCTACGTTTGCATTAAAACTGGATGCCAACACCCTAAAATTGCCAGTTCTGAGTGCTTGAGGAAAATCCTGTGCAAAAATAACTGAATTAAAAAATAAAGAAACAGAAGTAATTAGAAGAAAATATTTTAGAGATTTCAATTGTTTTATTTTTGTTTTACTAATTTAACAAAAACTAAGCCAAAGAGTATAAGCCATACAATATTTTTTGGTTTTAATAAATACAACATCACCAAAGGAATTTTTGAAAATTAAACAATGAACTAAATTGTTTAACTTTGCAGAGTATTTTTTTTGTTAAAGTTGAAAAAGAGATTATCACTGTTTTTTTTGTTTTTATACTTAACCAGTTTCACTGAATTCAAAGAATTTTTAAAATTTCCTTTGCTTGTGGAACATTATTTTGAGCACCAAGAATCAAATAAAAATTTAACTCTGCTTACTTTTTTGGCAATACATTATAACGAAGACAATTCTAAATTTCCTGATTTTAAAAAGGACATGAAGCTCCCTTTTAAATCTCACGAGAATTGCGTAAACAATTTTGTTGGCGGTTATGTGCCACAAAGCAATTTTATTATTGATTTCAACATAAATCAGTTTGTACAAAATGTTTCTCAATCTACCTTCAAAGAATTAATTTATTCTTCTTATTTTCTCTCTTCTATTTGGCAGCCGCCAAAATTTTAATTGATTTTTTTATTTTAATCAACATCATAATCGCAATAAAAGCTGATTAAATTGATGTTAATAATTATTATCAGTTAAAACTATAAAACATGCTCAACAAAATTATTGCATTTTCCATTGCAAATAAATTAATTATTTTTCTGCTAACATTAGCATTAATAATTACAGGATTGTATCAAACCACAAAATTGCCAATTGATGCAGTTCCTGATATAACAGATAATCAAGTTCAAATTATTACTGTTTCTCCGGCCCTTGGTGCTCCAGACATTGAAAGATTTATAACTATACCTATTGAACAAAGTGTTAGCAATATTCCGGGATTAAAACAGCTAAGAAGCTTTTCTAGATTTGGTCTTTCTGTAATAACTATAGTATTTACAGACAATACAGACATTTATTGGGCAAGGCAACAAGTGGGTGAAAAACTAAAGCTTGCCCAAGAATTTATTCCAAAAGAATATGGATTGCCGCAAATAGCCCCATTAACAACAGGTTTAGGCGAAATATATCAATACACAATTAGAGCAAAAAAAGGGTATGAAAACAAATACAGTCCAATGGAATTAAGAACCATTCAGGATTGGGTGGTTCGCAAACAATTATTAAGGGCCGAAGGAGTAGCCGAGGTAGCAAGTTTTGGTGGCTATTTAAAACAATATGAAATTTCTATCGACCCCAATAAATTAAAAGCAAACAATGTAAGTATTAAGGATGTTTTTTCTGCCTTAGAAAAAAACAATCAAAATACGGGTGGTGCTTATATTGAGAAAGGGCCTACTGTTTTGTTTATTAGAAGCGAAGGGTTAATTAATACCATAGATGACATAAGACAGATTTCAATAAAAAACTTGTCTAATGGAATACCTTTAAAAATTTCGGACGTGGCAGAAGTAAATATTGGTCATGCAATAAGGTACGGCGCCATGACCTTTAACGGAAAAGGAGAAGTATCAGGAGCAGTAGTAATGATGCTTAAAGGAGCAAATAGCAGTCACGTAATAAAAAATATAAAAATAAAAATAGCCGAAATACAAAAAACGTTACCTGAAGGTGTACTAATTGATCCTTTTTTAGACAGAACAAAAATGGTTAACAATTCTATAAATACAGTTTCAAAAAATTTACTAGAAGGTGCACTCATTGTAATTTTTATTTTGGTTTTATTCTTGGCCAACATAAGAGCAAGTTTGTTGGTTGCATCGGTAATACCGCTATCTATGTTATTTGCCATAATAATGATGAATATTTTTGGTGTTAGCGGAAACCTTATGAGTTTAGGTGCATTGGATTTTGGACTAATAGTAGATGGGGCTGTAATAATTGTTGAATCGGTGCTGCATGGAACTAGAAAAAAGTTAAGTGGAAATATTTCTAAAGAAGCCATTGATAAAGAAGTAGGAAAAAGTGCAGGAAGAATGATGAACAGTGCTGTTTTTGGACAAATAATTATACTAATGGTTTACTTGCCAATTTTTACACTTGAGGGCATAGAAGGTAAAATGTTTAAACCAATGGCTCAAACAGTTTCCTTTGCATTGATTGGTGCATTTATTTTATCGCTTACTTATGTTCCAATGATGACAGCTTTGGTTTTAAGAAAACAAAGAATGAATAACAAAACGTTCTTTGAAAAATTTATTGATAAAATTGAAAAATACTATGAAAGTATGCTAAACAAAGCACTTAGTTATGGCAAAATAATTATTGCATGTGTAGTTGTATTATTTTGTATTTCCTTAACTATTTTATTTAACATGGGTGGAGAGTTTATTCCAGAATTACCCGAAGGTGATTTTGCAGTAGAAACAAGAGTTCTTACAGGAAGCAATTTGGGAACTTCGATTGAAGCGGTTACAAAAGCACAAAAAATATTGCTCAGCAAATTTCCAGAAATAGAAAAGGTAGTTGGAAAAACAGGCAGCAGCGAAGTTCCTACAGACCCAATGCCAATTGAAGCAAGCGATTTAATGATCATTTTAAAAGACCGAAAGGAATGGACTTCGGCAAAAACATACGACGAACTTTCAGAAAAAATGAGTAAAGAACTTGCAATAATTCCCGGTGTAACTTTTAGTTTTCAATATCCTGTTGCAATGAGGTTTAATGAACTGATGACAGGAGCAAGACAAGATGTTGTTTGTAAAATTTTTGGCGAGAATTTAGATACTTTAGCAAAGTATGCTCATCAAATTGGTGCAGAAATTAAACAAATAAAAGGAACAGAAAACTTATACATTGAACCAATTACCGGCGTTCCACAAATTGTTATTAATTACGATAGAAAGAAAATCTCACAATATGGTTTATCTATAAACGAAATAAATAATATAGTTAATACAGCATTTGCAGGGCAGAGTGCCGGCTTGGTTTACGAAGGTGAAAAGAAATTTGACTTAATTGTAAGGTCCAGTAATTTTAACAGAAACAACATTAACGATGTAAAAAATTTGCTCATACCAATTGATAATGGAAATCAAATACAATTGATAAATGTTGCTGATGTTGATGAAATACTTGGGCCTAATCAAATTCAAAGAGAAAATACCAACCGAAGAATTATTGTAGGGTTCAACATTTCCAAAAGAGATGTAGAATCAACAGTAAACGAATTGATGAAAAAGGTAGATAAAAAAATTAAACTTCCCACTGGTTATTATTTAAAATACGGTGGTGCATTTGAAAATCTAAATGCAGCAAAAAGCCGCCTAGGAATTGCATTGCCTTTAGCACTTGCAATAATTTTTATTTTGTTATTTTTTGCATTTAATTCCATCAAACAAGGCATGATAATATTTTCGGCAATACCGCTTTCTGCCATTGGTGGAATTTTGGGATTATGGATAAGAGATATGCCATTTAGTATTTCGGCAGGAATAGGATTTATTGCCTTGTTTGGGGTTGCTGTTTTAAACGGAATTGTATTGCTATCAGAATTTAATAAACTAAAAATAGAGGGCGAACAAGACGTTGTAAAAATTGTAATTAGCGGAGCCAAAAACAGATTAAGACCAATTTTAATGACTGCACTTGTAGCATCATTTGGATTTTTGCCCATGGCATTTAGCAACGGCGAAGGTTCACAAGTTCAAAGACCTTTAGCCACTGTTGTTATAGGTGGATTACTTTTGGCTACTCTACTTACTCTTTTTTTGTTACCCATTATTTATACGTTCACCGAAAAGAAAAAAATTAGTGTCACCAAATTAGGTTTACTACTTATTGGATTTCTTTCCATTAATTTCGCCACAACTGTTCAAGCCCAAAATTATATATCATTGAACTCTGCCTTAGATAGTGCAGTAAAAAACAACTTATCCATTAAAGCACAAGCGCTGCAAATTACATATTCCAAAGAAATAGAAAAAAATGTTTATGCT
The DNA here is from genome assembly GCA_037131955.1 of Bacteroidota bacterium. Classification (GTDB taxonomy): domain Bacteria; phylum Bacteroidota; class Bacteroidia; order UBA4408; family UBA4408; genus CAIMMJ01. Next base: position 19,881 of record JBAXQC010000002.1, on the reverse strand, counting down.
ATTCCCAATACCAACATAGTTGCAAATTATGGGCAAATAAATTCTAATTTCATAGATAACGGATTAAGCATTACGCAAAACTTAAAATTTCCAACAATATATTCTAAAGAAAAAAATGTTTTAAAAGAAGAAACAGCTAGAGAAGTAATCAATGGAAAACTGCAAGAAAATGAAATTAAAAAAGAAGTTTATGATGTGTTTTTTGAAATAAATTTTCTGCGACAGAAAAAACGTTTACTAGAAAAAAGTGACAGTATTTTTTTAAATTTTCTTGTTAAAAGTGAGCTCCGACAAAATAGCGGCGAAACAAATATACTTGAGCTTAATCTGGCCAAAAATGAATTGCAACAAATAAAAATTCAACTAAATGAGCTTGCTACAAACATGGAAACATTGTTGTTGAAATTTAATTACTTAATTAATTCCACTAAAAATCTAGAACCAGAAATTGTAGATCATAAGATAAATCTGAGTCCAAAAATAGATTCAAGCCTAATAGCTAAACATCCTTTTGTTACAGGTATCTATCAGCAAAAAATTATTGGACAAAAAAAATTAGCACTAGAAAAGAATAAATTATTGCCAGATATTATTGCTTCCTATAACAACATAAGTATCACTGGTAACGGCGCTGATAATATCTATTATTCAAAAAATCAACGCTTTCAATCCTTGCAACTTGGCGTAGGAATTCCAATTCTTTTTAGTGCACAAAAGGCATCTATTTCTGCCTCAAAAACACGTTTAAAATACTTAGAAAATAATTATACTGCAGCAAGAAAAACCTTTCTTTTAAACTATCAAATTGCGGTAAATAAATATTTTAATCTTAAAAAATCTGTAGAATTGATGGAGCAAGGATCGCTCAAAAATTCTTACACCACCATAAAAATTGCCAACGATAAATTTTCTAATGGTGAAATCAACTATTTAGAATGGGTAATTTTAATACAAAGTTCACTAGAAAATCAAAACTCTTATCTAGAAACTATACATCAACTAAACAAAAGCACAATTGAAATAAATGCTTTAAACAATTTTAATTAAAAACCATGAAAAATACAGTAAACAGATATATAGTACTAATTATTATCCTTCCATTTTTTTGGGGATGTAATCAAAACAAAAATACTTCCACAGCCACTTCTGTTGCAGAAAATAGTAATAAGGTAAACTTAAGTGAGGAGCAAACTAAAATTTCAGGAATTAAAATAGGAAAATTTGAGGAGAAAGAAATTTCAGAAACATTAAAAGTTAATGGCATAATTGATGTTCCACCTCAAAATCTGGTTTCAATAAGCATTCCATTAGGCGGCTATTTAAGTTCAACAAAACTACTTCCCGGTATGCATGTTTCAAAAGGAGAAGTAATTGCCGAAATGGAAGATCAACAATACATACAACTGCAGCAAGAGTACCTTACTTCCAAAGCAAAATTAGAGTATTTACAAAGTGAATTTAATAGGCAAGAAACTCTATTAAAATCAAATGCAAGCAGCAGTAAAGTTTTTGAGATGGCCACGAGTGAATATAAATCTCAAAAAATTCTTGTAAGGTCATTGTCCGAAAAACTAAAACTTATTGGAATTAATCCAGAAAAACTAAATGAAAACAATATTTCAAATACAATAAATATTTTTTCGCCAATTGAGGGCTATGTAAGTAAGGTAAACGTAAATATTGGAAAATACGTAAATCCTACAGATGTTTTATTTGAATTAATTAATCCAAGTGACATTCACCTTGCATTAACAATTTTTGAAAATGACATAAATAAGCTTTCCATAGGACAGCAATTATTGGCGTATAACAATCAAAAATCTTCAAAAAAATACAAGTGCGAAATTATTTTAATTGGAAAAGATTTTGGAAGCGATAAGAGTATTAATGTACATTGTCATTTTGAAGAATACGATAAAACCTTATTGCCTGGGATGTTTATGAACGCTGAAATTGAGCTTAAAAGCAAAAAAAGTAATGCATTGCCCACCAAATCAATTGTTGGTTTTGAAGGCAAAAACTACATCTTTGTTTTAGAGCAAGACAAAACCTATGCCATGGAAGAAGTAATTTTGGGCAACACTGAAAATGGATTTACAGAAATTTCACCAATAAATCAAGGCATTAATAATAGCTCATATATTGTTACAGATGGAGCTTACAACTTATTAATGAAAATGAAAAATAACGAAGAAGAATAAAAATTACAGAATTAAGTTTGTATTGTTATTTTTGTAAAAATTAAAATTTTAATGGAAACTTTTTTAGATATCATTCAAATTGTTGTGCCTGCAGCACTGGTATTTTTTACTGCATATTATTTATTAAAAAGTTTTTTAAGAGCTGAAGCAGAACGAAGAAAAAGAACATACAAAATTGGAAACCAAAAAATTGTTACTCCGCTTAAATTGCAGGCATTTGAAAGACTTACCCTGCTGCTGGAAAGAATTTCTTTGCAAAGTTTAGTTGTTAGAACTCAAAGAAGTGGGATGACATCTAGAAACTTACAAATGGAACTTATTAAAACAATAAGATCAGAGTTTGACCATAATTTAGTTCAGCAAATTTATATTTCAAATAAAACCTGGGAAGCCATAAAAACCGCCAAAGAAGAAACAACCAAAGCAATTAATATCGCCGCTACCAGAATAAATGAAAACGCAGAAAGCATGGAATTGGTGAACATGATATTTGAAATTATTTCTAGATTAGAAAAAACACCCACAGAAATAGCGCTTCAAATTTTAAAGGAAGAAGCAAGGAGTGTTATAAATTAATGCTTTATGGATATTATTAATTCAATTGCAACTTGGTTCTTTAAAAAGAGGATGCACCAAATTGATTTATTCTTAAAATATCCACACGATGTTCAACAAGAAACTTTTAAAAAACTAATTTACTCTGCAAAAAATACGCAGTGGGGAGAGAAATTTGGCTATTCCGAAATTACCAATTACCATCAGTTCAAAGAAAGAGTTCCGTTAAATGATTACAACGATTTAAAACCATACATTCAAAAAATGCGAAACGGCCAATCAAATGTTTTGTGGCCCGGAGAAATAAAATGGTATGCAAAATCTTCAGGCACAACTTCTGATAAAAGTAAATTTATTCCTGTCTCTATCGAGTCATTAGACGATTGCCATTTTAGAGGTGGAAAAGATATGCTCACAGTTTATTGCGAGAATTACGAAAATACTCAAATATTTTCAGGCAAATCTTTAACATTAAGTGGAAGTTGGAAAATAGATTATCCAAACAATGATACCTATTTTGGGGATTTATCTGCCATAATATTGCAAAACCTACCCATGCTGGCAGAATGGGCAAGAACACCCAGTTTAGATATTGCCCTTATGGACAATTGGGAAGAAAAAATTGAAAAAATTTGCGAAGAAACTATACCAGAAAATGTTACAAGCCTAGCTGGCGTGCCTTCTTGGATATTATTAATTTTAAAAAAAATTCTAGAAAAAACCAAACGCACTAGCATTTCCGAAGTTTGGCCTAACATTGAAGTTTTTTTTCACGGTGGTGTAAATTTTTTTCCATACAAATTACAATACAAAGAAATAATTAAAAAAACTGATTTTAGATTTTGGGAAATTTACAATGCTTCCGAAGGTTTCTTTGGACTGCAAATGAATAAAGATTCCGAAGATTTATTGTTGATGCTGGACTATGGCGTATTCTATGAATTTATTGCGGTAGAAGACCCCTCACTAACAACTATTACATTGGATGAAATTATCATTGGTAAAAACTACGAACTTATAATAAACACAAATTCTGGTCTTTGGAGGTATAAAATTGGAGACACCATTAAATTCACCGCCACTAATCCATATTTATTTAGAATAACCGGCAGAACTAAAAACTTTATTAATGCTTTTGGCGAAGAATTAATGATAGACAACGCCGAAAAAGCAATTGATATTGCATGCAAAAAATGCGATTGTTCAGTAAAAGAATTTACCGCCGCTCCGGTATTTTTTTCAGAAAATAATTCTGGCGCTCACCAATGGCTAATTGAATTTGAAAAAGAACCAGAGAATATAATTTTCTTCTCCGAAGTGTTAGATAATTCGTTAAAAGCATTAAACTCTGATTACGAAGCAAAAAGATTTGGAAATATGATTCTAGGATTCCCTCAAATTACTGCTTTAGAAAACGGTACTTTCTATACATGGCTCAAAAATAATAATAGATTAGGAGGACAGTATAAAGTACCAAGATTAATGAATGACAGAAAAATTATTGATGAAATTATTGCCTTAAATCAAAAAAAATAAAAGTGAAATTGTACTTCTTCTCCTTTGCTGCTTTTATTTTTTCACTACAATTTGCAATAAGTCAAAACTTGGAAAAAAAAAAAGAATTTGAATCGATTAATAATTTTATTGAAACTGATCCTCTAGGTTTTATTTATGCTGTGGATGAACAAGAAATTATTAAACACGATGCAAAGGGAAAAATTCTTAGTAGATTTTCAACAAGAAACTACGGCAATATAACCTCTGTGGATGTAAGCAATCCTTTAAAAATAATATTGTTCTTTAAGGATTTTTCGGCCATGTTAATTTTAGATAATATGCTAAATCCCTCAGGAGAGATTATTGCTCTAGAAAATATAGGTGTTCCAAGAGCAGGAGGCGTTTGCAGGGCGTTTGATAATGGATTTTGGATTTTTGATACCGATAAAATTCAATTGCAAAGATTTTCTAACAGCAACGAAATAATTTCACAATCCGGGAACTTAAATCAATTGATTTCTAATCCAATTAAACTCAAAGACATCAAAGAGGCAAACAATAAGGTTTACCTGCTCAATCAAGATTCCTGTTTATTTCAATTTGATATATTTGGAACCTACCTAAAAACGATTAAACTAAAGGAAAATCAAAAAATTCAAATAAAAGAAAGTAAAATTCTTACTTGGAGTTCTAATAAAATATATATTTTGGATGAAAAATCTCTTCTACAGCAAGAAATTGATTTTTCTGAATTTAAAATAAAAAGTGTTTCCTTTTTCTACAACCAGCTAATTATAAGTGATGGCACAAAAATCTGCGTTTACGATCTACTTTAATAAATTATATTAAAAGCTTGATAGTTAGTGCTTAACATTGTGAATAAAATAAAGTTTTTTAAATAAAAATTTGGGTTATTTTTACCCATCAAATTTTAAACTTTAAACACCTATTATGCACATTGCAATTGCTGGAAATATTGGGTCTGGAAAAACTACCCTTACATCAATGTTAGCTAAACATTACAATTGGAAAGCACATTTTGAAGATGCTGACGATAATCCTTTTTTAAATGATTTTTATGAAGACATGCAAAGATGGTCTTTTAACCTTCAGATCTATTTTTTAAATAGTCGTTTTTCTCAAATTATCGACATCAGAAAAAGTGGAGAAAAAGTAATTCAAGACAGAACAATTTATGAAGATGCATTTATTTTTGCCCCAAATCTTCATGCAATGGGCTTGATGACAACTCGTGATTTTGAAAATTATTTTTCATTGTTCACTTTAATGGACAAATTTATTCAACCTCCAGATTTGTTGATCTATCTTAGAGCCTCCGTATCAACTCTTGTGGGTCAAATTGCCAAAAGAGGAAGAGACTACGAAAATGCCATAAGAATTGATTATTTAAAAAGGCTTAACGAACGTTACGAAGCCTGGATATCTACCTACGACCATGGCAAACTTTTAATTATTGATGTAGATGCCAATAAATTTGCAGAAAAACCAGAAGATTTTGGAATTATTATCAATAAAATTGATGCAGAAATTAACGGTCTATTTTAATTTAATACCATGAAGCAAATTATACTATTTTTTTTTCTTTTTGTAACGATAATTAGCAAAGCTGATGAAGGAATGTGGCTTCCACAATTGCTTAAAAGATTAAACGAAGCAGATTTAAATAACAAAGGTTGCAAGCTCACACCAGATGAAATATACAGCATAAATCAGTCTTCATTAAAAGATTGTATCATAGATATTGGTGGTTGCACTTCAGAATTAATCTCTGCTAATGGATTATTGCTTACCAACCACCACTGTGCATTTGGTGCAATTCAATCGTTAAGTTCTGTAGAAAAAAATTACATCGAAAAAGGGTTTTGGGCCAACTCATTTCCGGCTGAGCTACCAATAAAAAACATGACTGCTTCTGTACTTCAAAGAATTGATGACGTAACGCTACAAGTATTGACGAACACAAGCGATACAATGAATTATGAAAAAAGGAAAAAGAAAATTGAAGAAGCCATTAAGTCTATAGAAACTGCTGCTTCAGAAAATGGAAAATACAAAGCAACAGTAAAAGAAATGTTTGGTGGCAATGCTTATTATCTTTTTATTACAATTGTTTACAAAGACATTAGATTGGTTGGAGCACCTCCTTCGTCCATAGGAAAATTTGGCGGTGATACTGATAACTGGATGTGGCCAAGACATACAGGAGACTTTGCATTACTAAGAATTTATACTGCACCAGGAGGCGATGCCGCAGAATATTCAACAAACAATACGCCCTACAAAGCAAAAAAATTCTTACCTATAAATTTAAAGGGTGTTCAAGAAAATGATTTTACCATGATAATGGGTTTCCCTGGCAGAACAAATAGATATGCCACCTCCGACCAAATAAAAATGATAATGGAAAAAGAAAATCCAGCAAAAATTAAATTAAATGGAAAAATCTTGGAGAGCTGGAAATCACAAATGAACAACGATGAAAAAGTAAAAATTCAATATGCCTCAAAATACAATTCACGCTCCAATGGTTGGAAATATGCTGTTGGGCAAAATGAAGGACTAAAAAAGCTAAATGTAATTTCTAATAAATCTGCTCTTGAAGAAATATATACAACTTGGGTTTTTTCGGATGAAAAAAGAAAATTAAAATACGGTTATGTTCTTACAGAAATTCAAAAAGCTGTTAAAGAGTACGAAGAAATAAATTACCAAATTCAATATTTAAACTTAGCAGGAAAATCCTCAGAACTTGTAAATTACTCTCAAACTTTCTTGCCCTATTACGAAGAGCTTTCAAAAAGCAACTCCAATCAAAATAAATTAGATTCACTTAAAAATAAGCTAATAGAAAAAGCTCCTGATTTCTTTAAAAATTACAACAAAACAACTGATAATTTTTGCTTTTCTAATTTGCTGGATATATACATAACAGACATTCCTGAGAAACAACTACCTCCAAACATCAAAGAAATTCTTTCAAAAAAAGGCGAAAATAACAAAGAAAAGAGCAAATTATTTGCTGGTGAAATCTTTAATTCAAGCAATTTTACTTCCGAGGAAAAAGTGATAGAATTTATCAAAAAAGCAAAACCAAAAGATTTTGAAAAAGATTTAATGTTTACATACAGCAAAAATTTAAACGATTATTTTAAAGAAACACTAACGCCATATCAAAAAAAATACAATGCAGTAAATGAATCTAACAAACTTCTATACCTACAAAGCATTCAAGACTGTTTTGCAGATAAAAAATACTATCCCGATGCAAACTCAACGATGAGACTTTCTTATGGAACAATAAGAGATTACGATGGAAAAGATGCCATACATTACGACTGGAAAACAACGGGCCAAGGGATTTTAGAAAAATTCAAACCAGGGGACCCAGAGTTTGATTTGCCGCCAAGATTAGTTTCTTTATTACAAAAGAAAGAATTTGGTAGATACGGAAAAGATGGCAAATTACCTGTTGCATTTTTAACCGATAACGACATAACAGGAGGGAACTCTGGCAGTCCAGTATTAAACTCTAAAGGAGAATTAATTGGTTTGGCCTACGATGGAAATTGGGAAGCAATGACAGGAGATTTAGTATATGACCCACAATTAAAAAGAACTATTTGTTGCGATATAAGATATGTACTTTTTATTATTGAGAAGTTTGCAAATGCACAAAATATTATGAGCGAATTAAGATTAATAGAATAAGATATGCAAAAAATATTGGTTACAGGAAGCAACGGTTTATTGGGGCAGAAACTTGTTTATGCTTTACGAGAAGACAAAGACGTTGATTTAATTGCAACTGCAAAAGGAGAAAATAGACTAATAGAAAAAAATGGATACTCCTATTTTTCACTGGATATAAGCAATAAAGAAAACGTAAAAGAAGCAATTGAAAAATTTGCACCCGATACAATTATCCATACTGCAGCAATGACAAATGTGGATGCTTGCGAAACAGAAAAAGAAATGTGCAGGCTATTAAATGTAGCATCTGTTAGATTTTTTGTTGAAGCAATTGAACATTTCAAAGCGAAGAGAATTCACTTTATTCATCTTTCTACCGATTTTATTTTTGACGGAAAAAATGGGCCTTACACAGAAGAGGATGAAGCAAATCCAATTAGCTATTACGGACAATCAAAATACGATGCCGAACTAATTGTAAGAAATAGCACTATTGATTGGGCCATTTTACGCACCATAATTGTATATGGCATAACAGACAATATGAGCAGAAGCAATATTGTTTTGTGGGCAAGAGAAGCACTTTCTAAAAAGCAACATATAAAAGTGGTGGACGATCAGTTTCGCTCTCCTACTCTGGCTGAAGATTTAGCTCTAGGATGCATTTTAGCCGCCAAGAAAAAAGCTACAGGAATCTACAATGTTTCTGGAAAAGATACCATGAGTATTTTAGAATTAGTTTGTAGAGTTGCAGGATATTTTCACTTGTCTACAGATACTATCGAAGTTGTAAAATCCGAAACATTAAATCAGGCAGCCAAGCGGCCTCCAAAAACTGGATTTATAATAGACAAAGCAATTAAGGAATTAGGATATAATCCGCGTAGTTTTGAAGAAGGAATTAAAATAGTTTACAACCAATTTCTAGAATTCAAAAAGCAAAATCCTTGAAATTTATTGAGAAATTAATTTTCTATAATCCGTATTCACTCATCAAATAAATTAAGGCAGCCAAAGCAAAAGCTCCTTGTTCTAATTCTCTTTTATTTACTTTATCAAACGTATCCAGTTCGCAATGGTGATAGTCAAAATACCTTTGACTTTCAGGCATCATTTCAAACACAGCGGTTCCTTGAGCTTTTAAGGGACTAATATCTGCTCCGCCTCCTTCTCTATCAAAATCATGCAGACCATAAGGAACAAAGTAATTCCAAAACGATTTAAGTTTCTCTTTTTGTTTTTCGGTTGCTTCAAAAGAAAATCCATCAGGAGCAAATCCACCAGCATCAGTTTCTATTCCGGCGATATGATTTTCATTATTTTTCTTTGCTAATTTTGCATACTCTTCGCCACCCCTTAAACCGTTTTCTTCATTCATAAACATTACAAATCGTAAAGTTCGTTTTGGAACATATCCAACTGCTTTTAATATTCTTAATGCTTCAATTGTTTGCATGCATCCAGCGCCATCATCATGTGCACCTTGTCCTACATCCCATGAATCTAAATGGCCTCCCGTTACAATGTATTCTGTTTTTGCTTCAGAATTAAACTTGCTTTTTAATTCTGCCACAACGTTATTAGACATAACATCAGGTAAAGTTTTGCAAGACATAAAATACTCAAACTCCAATGCTGGCTCTTCCACCAATAATTTACTAAGCAAATCTGCTCCTTTTGTACTTATTGCACAAGCAGGAATTTTTGGAATAGAATCGTTATATCTCATGGCACCTGTATGCGGATTGTAATCGTTTGCAAGAGTTACCGATCTAACAATAACACCAATTGCACCAAGCCTGGCTGCCATTATAGCCCCCATACTTCTTTGCTTAACAGCAGGCCCATAAGCATCAAACGTATTTATTGTTTTAGGATCCATAGGCTGATTAAAAAAAACAATCTTACCCTCTACTTGTTGCTTTTTTATTTTATCCCAATCTTTTAAATTTTTTATCTCTATTACGCCTCCCCTCAAACCTTCCTCAGGAGTTGCGATGGAACCTCCAAGTGCAAGAATTTCTGTAGAAAATTCTGTACGTTTAGCTTGATAAAATTTTCCAGCATTATCAGGAACTTTTATGTCTGCTTTGGGAAGAATAATTTTTGCCGTTTCTTTTTTTCCTCTCACCCAATGAGGAACTTTAACCGGTTGTAAAAAAACAGAATCGGCCTTTGCTTCCAAAAACATTTTTTTTGCAAGCTCAACTGCCCTTTCGGCCTGAGGAGAACCTGTTAATCTGTTTCCAATAGTATTGCACAATATTTCAAGATTCTCATACGATTTTCCTTTTAACATTGCTTCTTCATATAGTTTTCTGAACATTAAAGAATCCTCGATTTTTGATTGAGCAAAACCAGAAAAATAACAAGCAGAAAAGACTACTAAAAATATATATTTTATTCTCATAAAAATTAAATTGAACTTGTGTTGGTAAAGATTAAAAAATAAATCTAAAAAAATAAACAAAGCTCAGCATCAATTGATAATTTTGGAACTCCAAAAAAATATAAAATGTATTCTGAAGCCTTAATTGAATTTGAAAGATTATTAAAGATAATGGATGAGTTAAGAGAAAAATGTCCTTGGGATAAAAAACAAACCATGGAAACTCTAAGGCATTTAACCATTGAGGAAACATTTGAACTTTCAGATTCAATTATTGATGGCGATTTAATCGAGATAAAAAAGGAGCTTGGAGATATTTTGTTGCACATTGTTTTCTACTCTAAAATTGGAGAAGAAAAAAAAGCATTTAAAATTTCAGATGTTATAAATTCACTTTGCGAAAAATTAATTTTTAGGCACCCCCACATTTACGGCGATACGGTTGTTAGCAGTGAAGAAGAAGTGAAGGAAAATTGGGAAAAATTAAAATTGAAAGAAGGAAATAAATCTGTTTTAGGTGGTGTACCAAAATCACTTCCATCGCTATTAAAAGCAATAAGAATTCAGGACAAGGCAAGATCTGCCGGATTTGATTGGGACAGCAAAGAACAAGTTTGGGAAAAAGTTTTAGAGGAATTAGATGAGCTTAAGCAAGAAGTAGAAAACAACAACAAAGAAAAAATAGAGGAAGAACTTGGTGATGTAATTTTTTCCATCATTAATTATGCTAGATTCATTGGTGTAAATCCGGATGATAGTTTAGAAAAAACAAATAAAAAATTCATAAAAAGATTTCAATACATAGAGCAAGAAGCCAATAAAATTAATAAACAACTAAGTGATATGACTTTAGAAGAAATGGAAGTTTTTTGGCAACAATCAAAAAGTAAATAATTATTTTTATCTTTGAGAAATATATTTTATACTTGCAGCATCAAATTTGCTAATTAAGCAATTCAAAATCCAAGATTGAATCTCAGTTTTAAATCCTAAAAAAAATTAAATATTATGTATAGTGTAGTTGAGCTTAACAGCAAAACACAAGAAGAGTTATTTACTATTGCTATTGACTTAAAATTAGAAAATTGGCAAACATTAACCAAAGAAGAATTAATTCTTAAAATAGTAGAAGTGCAGTCAGGAGTTCCATTATTTAAAGAAGAAACATTCAAAAAGAAAAGAACAAGAACTTCTGCAAAGCCCAGCCCTGTTGAAGAAAAAAATCCGGTGCTAGAACTAGAAAACAGGCCAGAAAATTCTACCGAAAAAATTGATAATAAACCTAAAGCAAAAAAAAATAAAGCTTATCCGCCTGTTAGCGAAGACATTCAAGTGGTGAATGAGCAGCCACAAGAAATTTCATTTAATGAAACACCTGAGATAAATTTTCCTGAACAAAATTCTGAAAGTTTAATACAAGAAGTTAAGCAGAAAGAAGTTTCAAATGTTAGTGCTCCTGAATCAGAAAACACAACTAATCAAGCTCCCGAAAGAACTGAAACCAATGAGAATAATTCAGATCAGGAGAATGCAAAAAAAGAAAATCATATTGATAAAAACCGAGAATTACAACGTCAAAAACAAAACGAAAAAAGAGAATTGCAAGAAGCTATCTTTCAGTTTGATGGTTTAGTAACTCACGAAGGTGTGTTAGAGATTATGCAAGAGGGATATGGATTTTTGCGTTCTGCCGATTATAATTATTTAAGTTCTCCGGATGATGTTTATGTTTCACAATCGCAAATAAAATTGTTTGGATTAAAAACAGGCGACACAGTGCTTGGAAATGTGAGACCTCCAAAAGATGGAGAAAAATATTTTCCACTCACAAAAATTGAAGCGATAAATGGAAGAAGCCCTTCGTGGGTAAGAGATAGAGTACCTTTTGACCATTTAACACCATTGTTTCCGTATCAAAAATTTACTTTGTGTGGGCCCGGAAAAAACTCTATGGCACCTAGAATTATAGATTTAATTGCACCCATTGGAAAAGGACAAAGAGGCTTAATTGTGGCACAACCAAAAACCGGAAAAACTATTCTACTTCAAGAAATTGCCAATGCAATTGCAAAAAATCATCCCGAAGTTTATTTAATCATTCTTTTGGTTGATGAAAGACCAGAAGAAGTAACGGAGATGAGCCGTAACGTTAGAGCTGAGGTAATTTCTTCTACCTTTGACGAACCTGCAGAAAAACACGTAAGAATCGCAAATATTGTTTTAGAAAAAGCAAAGCGTTTGGTAGAATGTGGTCACGATGTCTGTATATTATTAGATTCTATTACTCGTTTAGCAAGAGCCTATAACACTGTGCAGCCTGCGTCTGGCAAAGTATTAAGTGGAGGTGTAGATGCCAATGCTTTGCACAAACCAAAAAGATTTTTTGGAGCAGCACGTAAAATAGAAAATGGAGGTTCGCTTACTATTCTTGCCACAGCATTAACTGAAACTGGCTCAAAAATGGATGAAGTTATTTTTGAAGAATTTAAAGGAACTGGAAACATGGAGTTACAATTAGACAGAAAAATTGCAAACAAAAGAATATTCCCTGCCATTGATATTGTTTCGTCCAGCACCAGAAGAGACGACTTATTGCTATCGAAAGAAACTTTGCAAAAAATTTGGATACTTAGAAATCATCTTTCCGACATGAATCCTGTGGAAGCTATTGCATTTATGAATGATAGAATGAAAAATACAATTTCAAACGAAGAGTTTTTAGTTTCGATGAACGGTTAAAAGAATATGAAACCTGGAGTAAAATTTGGAGTAATAAGCGGAACAATAAGTGGCTTTATTTTAATGATGGCTTTGCAAAATAATTGGCAAATGCATCCCACCTTTAAATTCTCCGGTCAGTTTACTTTGGTATTAATGTTCGTATTTGTTTTTGCTTCAATCTATCAAAAAAAATATTCATTGCAATCTGGAGTTATCTCTTTTAAAGAAGGTATAAAAGAAGGATTAATGGTATCTCTTATTTCATCATTGCTAATGGCTTTTGCTTATTTTTTATTTGTAAAATTTATTGATACAAATTTTATAGAAAAAACAATAACTGCCTCGGAACAGTTCTTTAGAGCGAAAGGAAAAACAGAAGTAGAAATCCTAAAAAATTCTAACTACATTAGAGAAAATTATTTGTTTACTCAAATGACTGGAACAATATTCTTTACACTTTTTGTGGGCAGTTTATTTTCATTACTGTGCTCTGCTTTTTTAAGAACAAGCGAAAAAGTATAACTGTTTTTATTCTACTCAATTTTATTCCAAGGCACCACCATTGTTCCGTTACTCCTTTTTTGTTGGAGTTTTCCGGCATAAATTAATTTTGTTTGAATTGGCTGATCTACCAGTGAAGAAAAATAATCTAATCCTTTAAAAAAATCCTGAGAAATAGTTTCCGCAGATTTTAATTCTAAAGCAGAAATCTTTCCAGCATCGTCTAACAGAATATCTATTTCATTTCCTGTTTTATCTCGCCAAAAAAATAAGTTATCTGATTTTCCTTTGTTAAATCTCTCTTTTAATAATTCACTTACAATTAAATTTTCAAACATTGCACCCTTTGCAGGATGAGTTATAATTTGTTTTGAATTTGTAATTCCAAGCAGCGAACAAAGTATTCCGGTGTCGTAGAAATATAATTTTGGTGTTTTAATAATTCGTTTATTAAAGTTGCTATGATAAGGTTTAAGCAGATAAATTATATAACTGCTTTGCAAAATACCCAACCACGATGCAACTGTTTTTTGGTCAATTCCACAATCGTTAGAAAACGAAGATAAATTTAGAATTTGACCGCAACGGCCTGCACATAATTTTAATAGTTTGGTGAAAAGAGCAAGATTGTTTATACTTTTTAATTGCCTAACATCACGTTCTACGTATGTAATTACATAATTAGAATACCAATCGTAGGGACTAATTTTTTTTGCTATTACTTCGGGATAGGCACCATTAAAAATATGCCATGAACAATCTGCTTTTAATTTATTGCTGTTGCTTAATTCTTGAAATGAAAGCGGAAGTAACTGCAAATAGGCAATTCTACCAGCCAAGGTTTGCGAAATAGTTTCTTGCAGCAAAAAATTATTTGAGCCGGTTAAAATAAACAGACCTTTCTTTTTTGTTTCGTCTAATATTTGCTGCAAATAAGAAAACAAGTGAGGAGCTCTTTGAACTTCATCTAAGATGGCTCCACTTTTAAATTGACCCAAAAATCCCCTAGGATCATCTATTGCAAAAGCCAAAACATCAGGATTCTCTAGCGATATATATGGTTTATTCGGGAATACTGTTTTGCATAAAGTGGTTTTCCCACTTTGTCTTGAACCAACTATTGCAACACTTCTAAAAGTGTTTGCAAGTTTTTTTAATCTTGTTGCAGCAATTCTATTTATCATACTACAAAGATACACTATTTGGACAAATCAGGAATTGAATTCCGTATTTGTCCATCTTTATAATCTTATTATATTGATTTTTAGATATTTATAATTTATATTAAATTAATATTTTATTCTCATCAGGAATTAATAATAGTAAAATTAGAATAATTTACATTTAATTCTGCTCTAAAATCTTTAACAACTCGTTTAAATTTGGTGTAAGTATAATTTCTGTCCTTCTATTTTTCTTGCGTGCCTCAGCATTTTTTCCTGTATCAATTGGCAAGTACTCTCCCCTTCCTGCCGCCTCAATTCTCTTTGGATCAACTTTACTGTTGTTTAAAATAATTTTTACAATAGAAGTAGCCCTAAGCACACTCAATTCCCAATTATCTTTTATAGAGCCACCAGCGCTGTTAAAAGGTACATCATCTGTATGTCCTTCAATTAAAACATTTATATCTGCGTTTTGCTCTAATACTTTGGCAAGTTTCTTTAAGGGATCCATACCTTTTGCATCTACAATTATACTACCCGATGCAAAAAGCAAACTTTCTTCGAGAGATACATACACTTTTCCATTTTTTTGATTAACGGTTAATCCTTTATCTACAAATCCTAACAAAGCATCTGATACTTTAGATTTTAGTGCAGAAACAGCAGAATCTTTTTTAGATAAAATAGACTGAAGTTCTCTTACCTTTAATTCTCTAAGTGCTAATTGCTCATTAGATTTCCCTAAATCTTCTTCCAACGTTTTAAGTGTTTTTTCTCTTTTGTCTAAATCCTCTTCCAGTTTTCTAAGTTTATCCTCTTTGCGTTGCAGTTGATCCTGCGTAAGCTGTAAATCTCCTGCTAACCTTTTATTTTCATTTTTATTCAATTGCTCAAGCTCAGTATTTTTTTCGAGCAGCAAGTTATAAGTATCGTTTAGTTTGTCGTAATTCTTTGTAAGTTTAGAAACAAATTTTCCTTGTGATAAAGTATCTGCTTCTAGCTGTTTAATTTGCTTACTCATTTTTTCGTTATTCTCTTTTAAATCTGCAAATTGTTCGGCTATCTCTCTGCTTTCTGTTTTTAGCTTTGCTAAATTATCTTCGCATTCTTTTGATTTTTGTTTAGATTCCTCTAACAACCTGGTAGGTACGCAGGAACCTAAAAACAACACAAAAAATACAATAGCAAATGTTTTGGCTGAAAAAGCTACTCTGCTTTTTAAATTATTATTTTTCATACTTTTATTTTCAAATTCTAAATTGCAACAAATTTAAGTCCATAATCTAATTTAAATGCTGTATTAAACTTTACTTTATAACAAACATGTGTTATAAAACCTGATATTAACAGAAATAGCCGTAAATTATAGTTTATTGTGCTTTCCAACAACTACATTAAATTCTAAAAATTATAAAAACATTCCAAATAGTAAGTTAGAATGCATGAAATTCTTAGAACATTAAACTATATATTTGAAACTTATGCAAACAGAAATAATTAAACTAGGAGAGTTTGTTGGACATAGCGGATCAGTATATGCACTGGAAAATGGTTTAGAAGAGAATTTGTTTTTTTCTGGCAGTAGCGACAGATTTGTTACCCAATGGAATGTAAATACTTTTGAATCTGCCGCCTTTACAGCAAAATTACCCGGAATAATTTATTGTATAAAATACATTCCAAACTATAATTTATTGCTTTGCGGAACATCCGAAGGAATTATTCATATCATAGATACAAAGGAGAAAAAAGAGATTAAAGCATTAAAAAATCACACTGCTGCAATATTTGCCATTATCTATTCAAAAAAAAACAATTTAATTTTTAGCTCAGGTGGTGATGGAAAAATTTCGATAATAAATCCTGAAAATTTAAGTGTTCAACAAATTTTAGTGGTAAGTAATTCAAAAGTAAGAAGTTTAGAAATGAATTATTTGGAAACTGAATTGTTAGTTGCATGTGGAAACGAAGAAGTAAAAATATTTTCGTTGCCAGATTTAAAGCCAATAACAACATTTAATGCAAATAAATTAGCCACAAATACTGCGGTTTATCATCCGAGCAGTAGCATAATTTTAACTGGAGGAAGAGATGCCATTTTAAATAGTTTTACAACAGAAAACTATGCAGTAGAAAAATCAATTCCAGCTCACAATTATGCCATTTATGATATCAAATTTCTAGGTGATTTAAATTTATTTGCAACTGCAAGCAGAGACAAAACATTTAAGATTTGGAATGCCTCTCATCAAGAGTTTATATTAAGAGTGAATGCAGAAAATTACCAAGGTCATAGTCATTCTGTAAATCGTTTGTTGTGGTTACAAGAAAATCAAATTTTACTTAGTGCCGGTGATGACAGAAAAATCATTGCTTGGAAAGTAAAAAATGTTTCTTGAATAGCATGAATTTATGGTATCAACTATTTTTTACTAAAACCCTTCTTTTTCTGGCTGCCTATATTTTAAAAGCTTTTGAATAACTTTTAACTCGTAAGGGAAACTATAAAAACCTGTTTTGTAGCGGAAACTTGAAAATGATTTTAGGATTTTTAATTGGTAATTTTTTAGTTTGTGGTCAGTGGCAGTAGGAAAATAAGAATTTAAAACAGTTTCAAAGTTTTTTATTTTATCAATCATGGCTGGAGTAAGCCAAGGAGTAAGAGGATTTTTTCTTAAATCAAAATTTAACCAATCATTGTTTAACCAATCTTCTAATTTTTGTGGGAACTTAAATCCACTGGCCTTTACCGCTTCATACATTTCTGAACCTTCTGTGGCCACAGGGCTATAAACATAAATTATTATTTCGGTAAATGGATTTATACTTTTTATTTTTTTTATAAACTCAATGTCTTCATTTATTTGGTTCATCACTTTTTCTTCATTTTCTGCCGGAGTGCCTAGAACAAAAGAATATTCAGGAACAATTCCAAATTTTTGCATCCGTGCAGCAAATTCAGCAATCTGTTTTCCGCTTTGTTTGCCACCTTTGTCCATCTTTTTTAATATCTCATCATTTCCGGTTTCTGCTCCAAAAAATATCATTTTGCATCCTGCTTCTTTCATCAGTGCCAAAGATTCATCAGAATATTTATCAATGGTATCAATCCTTCCCTCTCCCCACCACTGCATATTTTGCCCTAACATTAACTTAGAAAATTCCACCACTCTTTTTTCATTTACAAAAAAATTATTGTCATGAAATTCAATAGCATTTCCACCAAATTTTTCTTTTAAAAATAAAATATCGTCAAAAATTTTCTGAGCAGATTTTCCTTTCCATTTGGCATTATATATTGGAACCACTGCACAAAAAGAACATGTAAACGGACAACCAAAACTGCTATGGTATGCAATAGTTTGAGTGCCTAAATATGTTTTGCCTAAATATTTTTTTATAGGATAAAATTCGTTTAATTTTTTGTAAGGCAAATCTGGCAACACATCTTGGTCATACAATGGATCTTTTTTTGTTTGAATAATTTTTCCATCTGAACGAATAAAACACAAATTTGGTACTTCTTCAAAAGATTTATTTTCTAAAACAGATTCAATTAAAAGTGGAACTGCTCTATCTCCTGGCCCATTTATTACAAAATCTACAAAACCACTTTCTAAACATATTTTAGTTTGATTAGAGGCAAAGTAACCTCCCCAAATAGTGGTAATGTTTGGAAATTTTTCTTTTATTTTTTTTGTAATTGGAATTGCTTGCTTAAGCTGTGGCCCGGGCATTACTGTACTTCCAAAAAAAGAAAAATCAGATTTAGTTAAAAGTGAAAATATTTTTTCTTCAGGATTTTCTTCTAAGTTACCATCAACAATTACCCAATCGCAAAAATGATTGATGCTAGCGGCCACCTGCAAAACAGAATTGGGTATTCTTGGTTTGTGATTTGCAGCTCTAGGATTAAAGAGTAATACTTTGGGTTTGCTTGTCATACTTTCGTAAAGTTATCAAACTTTGTTCAACCTAAAAAATGTTTTCAATCCATAAAATCAATTCTACCTTTGCACAAACTCATGAAAAAATATTTAATTGTTGTTTTTACTTTTATGATTAGCGTATGCTGCGCTCAGTTTGCACCTGCAGCAGGAGAAATAGGAAGCACTGCTATTTATAAAGACAGCTCTGTATTTATTAATTGGGCAGTTTCATGCTCCGTTCAAAGAGGACTAATGAACATTGCAATTCCGGATTCTGGTTATGTATATTCTGGCGATTCTACTTTAGCTATTGGCAAAGCACTAGAAAATGGAGTAGTAAGTTTAGGCGATGGAGGTAGTGCAACATGCACTTTCTCCTTTCCAATATCAAATGGCCCTGGTTATGATTTTGCCGTATTTGAAAACTCTTTTACAAATAATTTTTTAGAATTGGCATTTGTGGAAGTAAGCAGCAATGGTTCTGATTTTTTTCGATTTAATTCAACATCACTAACCGATACAACAAATCAGTTAGGACCATTTGATTTTATTGACCCCACAAAAATTAATAATCTTGCCGGAAAATATAGATTAGGATATGGAACCCCTTTTGATTTGCAGGAACTTGCTGGGATTGATAGTTTAAACATATATAGAATTACTCACGTTAGAATTATTGACGTTGTGGGTAGTATGGATGATATTTATGCAAGCAGAGACAACGAAGGCAGAAAAATAAATGATCCTTGGCCCACCCAATTTTTTACGGGAGGATTTGACTTAGATGCAATAGGCGTAATGTATCAGGACAATCCGCAAAGTGTTTTAAAAACTTTTCAAAATAAAATTCTTGTCTTTCCAAACCCTTTAAAGCACGACCAAAAACTAACTATTGTATCCAATGAAAAAATAAATAATTTTAAAGTTATTGATGTTTTTGGCAGAGAATTATTATCCGGAAATGATATTAGTACAATTGAATTTGATTTTTTACCAGGTAATTATTTTTTTAAAATATATACACATCAAACCTCTGAAACACATAAGCTAGTTATTATACCATGAACTTTGAAGAAAAAATAAATGCATCGGAAACAAGAATTTTTAAAGCTGTTTTCCCTAACACCACTAACCATTACGATACTATGTTTGGAGGCCCCAAATAGTCCTTGTTTATGCATTAGATTTAGCAGAGGGTAACGAGGACTTAT
>JBAXQC010000001.1:0-134630 GCA_037131955.1 Bacteroidota bacterium | reverse complement strand
TTTAAAATAAATTGGTGTAACAAATTAAAGACTAAGTCTTTTATTTATTAATCCTATAATTCAAGAGATTTAAAGGAACTGGTGGATTGTTTCTTTAAGTCATTCGACTTAAAGAAAAAATAAAAAGAAGTCTAAGACTTCGATAACAAAATAGCAATTAATGGAAAGCTTAAGATATTTAGAAAATATGGAAAAAAAAGTTTCTTTCTTAATTCCTTAAGAATAATTCCTTTATTTATTGAACCTTTAATTCAGGAGACTTAATGGAACTAAGTTTTTAGTGCTAAAGGATAAATAGTAATTGCTAAAACAAAGTGTTTTGTTGGTAATCTACCTTTAACATACTTTCAGGCACATTACGGTTGTTTTTGGCGCTGTTTAATTTTTTAGAAACCTTGTAAGCGGTCATGTCGTTTTGATTGTAAGGAGCAATAAGCTCTTTTATTTGTGCAGAATTAAGAGCAGGGTCTATCCAGTGTTTTTCATTTTCTGTGGATAGAATAACCGGCATACGTTTTTTTATGTTGTGTATGCTTTGCATTAATGGATTTGCTGGGCAAGTAAGAATAGAAAATGTATTGTGGTGTTGGCCGCTAACAGGATCAATCCATGAATCGTAAATGCAAGCCAAAGAAAAAAGTTCGTTACTTTTTGTTTTAATAAAATATGGAATTTTTTCTTTGTTAGATTCTTGCCATTCATAAAACCCCGAAATTCCTAGAAGGCATCTTTGTGTGGTGATGCAGTTTTTAAATGAAGGTTTTTCAAAAACAGTTTCACCCATTGCATTTAATGTTATAGCACTTATTTGATTGGCTGTGTTGCTGTCTTTTGCCCAAGAAGGAATTAGCCCCCACTCAAACAGAAAAAGTCCGTCCTGCTTAATTATGGGCAATTGTGGGTGAGCAAAGCCGCTCACAAAATAATAAGTAGGTAAGGAGTTTTGTAGTGCTGTTTTTTCAAAATCAATCGGTAACACTTCTTTGTAGCGTTGTGCATATTTTGCAATTTTACTTTCTATGTAGGCAACATTGTAGCACATGATATTATTTTTCTATTGCAATTTGCTATTTAATTTTTGATTAGTGGTCATTAAAATTTATTTTTTTGAGTTGTAGTTGAACAAAAAGTAAATGTGGTTTAAGGTAATTTTAAGTGCAAACAAATTGCAAATTTTACAAGAAATAAAACATTTAATAAAATTTTTACTAAATTTATAGTATCATTTTAAATTCTTAACAAATGAAAAAAATAATTACCATAATTTTTGTAATCTGTTTTGGAACAAAAATACTTGCTCAAAGCACTTATAACTATAATATTTGCCAAGGCGATTCTATTACATTAAGCGAAGATTCATCAGTTACAATTCCAGGGTTAATTATACCCGGATTCTCCGATGATAATGTAAGAGGTCCATTTAGTATTGGATTTCCATTTTGTTTTTACGGAAGCACCTACAATCAATTTTATGTTGGCTCTAATGGTTGGGTAGGTTTTAGTGGTGCTCAAACATCTACAGGTATAACAACCGCAATACCATCAATTATCTCTACGGTACCAAAAAATGCAATAATGGCGTGTTGGCAAGATTTAAATCCTGGAATGGGTGGAAACATAAAATTTGGAATTTGGGGTACCAGCCCCAACAGAAAATTAATTGTAACTTATTTAGATGTACCTTATTTTAGTTGTACTGCAAGTTATGCAAGCCTTCAAATAGTTCTGAATGAAAGCACAAATACAATAGAAACAAATATTTTAGAAAAACCAATATGTGCTGGATGGAACAATGGAAATGCTGTACATGGCTTGCAAAATATAGATGGAACCTTGGCAAGCGTTGTTCCTGGCAGAAACAATACGGCCTTTGCAGTAATGAACGAAACAAAACGTTTTGTTCCCGTTTATTCGGGAAACGATTGCAGCACATTAGCTGAATATCAAATAGAAGATGCACCATTTATCTTTTATGGATTATCAAATGCAACCAATATTGAGTGGTTTGCTCTGCCAGATACGTCTAATGCAATATCTACTTCTTTTGAATTAAATGTTACTCCAAATTCTACTACTATTTACAGAGCCAAAAGATATTTCAATAGTGCTTTTGTCCTTTCGAATTATTCTGTGGAAGTAAGTTCATTTAATGTAAATATTCAAACAACAGATTTTATTTGTAACCAAGACTCCATTGGTAGTATTTTTGCCCTAAACATGAATTCCGGTTTGTTATATCTTGCTTTATCAAATAGCTCTGGAAATATTATAGAAAACGACGTTTATACCGATAGCATTATCTTCTATCCACCTGCTATTGGAAATTACACAGTAATTGCGTCGGATAATTTTGGTTGCACTCAATCTTACCCTGTAAGTATTTCTTCTGCAAATACTCCATTGCAATTGAGCTTACTATGCATAGATACTATTTCTTGTTTGGGAACAGAAACAGCAACAATTTTTGTGAATCTTAATGGAGGATCCGGTGCTACAACAATTACATCACTGCCTCTAATGAACATAAACAATGGTTTTGCGCAAACAAACATATATGGCAATTATACATTTATTGCAAGCGATTCTGCAGGATGCTCAATAAGTGATAGTGTTTATATAGAAAGTTATAATTCCATACAATCTATAAATCACAATCAATTTTTTCCAGTCCAAAACTTTTCTGGCTTTATAAGTGTAGTCGGAGTTAATGGGGGCAGTGCTCCATTTCAATATTCCATAAACGGTAGTGATTTTTCTGTAAATTCTCTTTTTGAAAATTTAAATGCTGGAGACTATTCTCTCACAGTGCAAGATAGCATTGGTTGCACTTTTACGGAGATAGTAACATTAACAGAAAATACAAACGAATTAATCAATATACCTGTGTGTCCAAATGGAGGAACTACTTTGGTGCTGCCAAATTCATGCAATATGCCAGGTAGTGCCATATCCGGTTTTTTAGACGATAACGTAAGGGGAAGTTTTGATATAGGATTTGATTTTTGTTTTTATGGAAATACCTACAATCAGTTTTACATTGGCTCAAACGGTTGGGTAGGATTTAGTGCAGGACAAACAGGTAGTTGGGTGGAAAGTAGCATACCAAATGCAAGTTATAATTTTCCAAAAAATGCAATTTTTAATCCTTTTCATGACATAAATCCTGTTATCGGTGGGCAAATAAAAATGGAAACAATAGGGCAAGCACCCAATAGAAAATTAATAGTTAGTTGGTGCCAGATTCCTTATTTTAACTGTACAAGTTTCATAAACACCTCACAAATTGTTTTACACGAGTCAACAAACTTTATAGATACATATATCTATCAAAAGCAAATTTGTCCAAATTGGAACAATGGAAATGCAACACACGGCATTCAAAATTCAAATGGAACACTAGCAACGGTTGTTCCCGGAAGAAACAATACACCTTGGCAAGCGAACAACGATGCCAAAAGATTTATTCCCAATGGCTGCTCAAGTCCTGTAACTTATTCACTTTCTGATATTCCATTCATGCCATATACCTATCAAAATTTTAGTTGGTATCAATTGCCTGATCTGCAAACTGTAATTTCTACTTCAAATACACTTAATGTAAACCCAGATACAAACACAGTTTATAGATGTGTTTTTGGAATTGCAAATGAAACAGTATTTCAAGATTTTTTAGTTACTATACAGTCTCCAAGCATTAATATAAACACTACAGATTTTATATGTAATGCAGATTCAAATGGCTTGGCGCAAGCAAGTATTAATTCTGCTCCACCCTACACTTTTGTATGGAAAAACACCAATAATGATACATTATTTTTAGAAACAACAAATAGCGGAAATTCTGCTTTTAATCCTCCTTCAATTGGAAATTATAATTTAACTGTAATCTCTGCTAATAACTGTGTAAGTAATTCTAATTTTAACTTGGGTTCATATTTTTCTCCTATTACTATAGATTCAACTGTAATTGATCCTGTTTCTTGCTACAATAACTCCATCGGTTCTGTTAGCCTTTATGCTAATGGAGGAAATGAAAATTATGATTTTTTTATGCCTTCAGGAGTTTCAAATAATACTGGTATGTTTGTAATTACATCACCGGGAAATTATTTAATTTCTATTGTAGATACAAATAATTGTAACATTAACCAAAGTGTTTTTGTTCCATTTATTGATGGACCACAAAATATTAATTTTTCTATTGAAAATCAAAACTGCGATTCACTTTCTTCCATTAATATATCTGACGTTGTTGGTGGAGCGGCACCTTACCAATTTCTTTTAGATGGCCTACCATATCAAATAAATAATAATGTAGAGAGTGTTTCCGAAGGATTTCATAATTTAGTAATTACTGATAGCAACGGTTGTAGTTTTACGCAACAGTTTTTTGTACCCATTGTTACCCCAATTACCCAAACTAACATTTGGCAATCTAGCGATAGTCTATTTGTTGTTAATAACGACTCTATGGTATACAATTGGTTCATGGTTGGCGATTCTATAAATGTACTTTCCTCAGAAAATTATTTTGTTCCAAGCACAGAGGGCACATATTATGTTACACTAACCAACCAATATGGTTGCAGCGTTGTAAGTGAACCTTATAATTTTATTTTTAGTAGCACCACAAATTTTTCTGATTTAGGTAAATTAAAAATATTCCCAAATCCGGCACAAAATAATTTTGTGATAGAAACAATAAATCCTGCCCAGTTAGAAATATTTGAAGCCACAGGAAGAAAATTGTTTGAGGAAAATAAATTTTCATTGAATTTAAAAATTAATCGTGAATATTTCTCTAGCGGAATTTATTATGTTAGAGTTACATTTAAAGACAAAACTACCATTACCAAGAAATTAGTTCTAAATTAGTTCAAATAGAACTTTTTGTGTAACTTATACTTAATGTAAAAAGCTGAAAACTCATTTCTCTTTTTCTACCTATTAGATATGCAAGAAGATTTTGTTTGTTAATAAATTTCTAAAAAAATAAATTTCCAAAACTAATCTACACTCAATAAATCTCAACGTCAAATTGATGCAAAAGTCCGGTAATATTGTTGGTAGAGAATTTTGCTTTTTTAATTTTATTGGTGTTGGGGTTAATAGAAAAATTAAATGCAGTTCTAAAATCACATTTCTCTAAATTTGTTCTTTCGAATTTTGCATTAAGGCAATCGCAATTGGCAAATATGGAGGCGCTAAGTTCGGTTTCAGAAAAATCTACTTCTTGCAATTGCGAATTTTTAAAAACAGTTTTTTTAATTTTTGTTTTGTAAAACGACGAGTGATTTAAATTGCAATTGTCGAAAGTAAAAGAGAGGCCAAACTCTAGGCAGTTTTCGAAATGTAACCCCAACATTTTACAATCTTTAAAAACAGCTTCACATAATGCTGTATTTTTTAATTGTGCCAAGCTAAAATTACAATAATCAAATTCACACTCTAAAAATTTGTAGTTAGATAAATTGCAATTAGAAAAATCGCAGTTAGTAAACACACAACTTTCGTATTCTGCAAGAACCAAAGCATATGTAGAAAAATTTTGTTTGCTAAAAGTCTGCTGGTTTATGTATTCCATAATTTTAGGTAGTATAAGAAGAATTAAAAAAAATATGAATTTGAAGAATGTAAGATTTATCAGAAATAATTGGTAGAAGTGATGAATAAAAAATCAAAAAAATCAATAGGTATAAACTTTAAGTGAGTCTTTAAGAATTTTGTTAAAAGCTAGTGCACCTTTTAAGTTTAAATGACTTGTGTTTAAATACATATCGTCGTTAAATTCTAATTTTGCAAAATTAAGTACTACCATGTTTGGGTATTTTCTTAATTCATCCAAGAAGGTTAAAGCCTGATTATAGTTATAAAATTTATTAAAGAATGAATTATGATATGGATTAACAATTAATATAAACTTCCTATTTTCATTGTCTCTAACAATACTAAGAAATTCATTCAAAAGAGCTGAGTCATTTTTAAAATTTGTTCTTTCATTTAATCTTTCCTTAACCAGCAGATTGAATTTTGATTTAATTAGTTCATTTTTTTCAATAGAACTTCCCTTATTGGTGAACTTTGTTAAATTTAATTTATTATTTAAATAATATTTGGTGTAAGTTTCAAAGTAACCATAATATTTAAAAAGTGGAATGTGGTAAATATTTTTAAACTTCTTGTTAAGTAAATTTTTTACTTCTGAGTTATCAGAATTATATAGGTAATTAGAAATATCACCAATGCTATAATTAAAGCCATCTAAATCGAAGTTGAAAACAATGGGAGTATTTTTTCTTTTCTTACATTCTTGCTTTAAAAAGAATAAAAGCACATCGTCTTGAGTTCCCGACATGCCATAATTGAATCCATTTTTTACTAAAGAATCTGGCACAAATGTTCCTTCGGCTCTTGATGAGCCAAAGAAAGCTATCTCATTAGAATCAGTTTTATTTATTATTTTATTTACTTTAAACGCTCCAGATATTTCGCTTGATAAGATAATTTTATTTTCAAAAATGAAATTAAAAAATCCACCTAAAAAAATAGCAACTACAAGAAAAGGGAATAAAATATATTTTAAGAATAAATTAAAATTGAAAGTAGATGAATTCGGCAGTTTCATTTTTTCCCAGGATTAAAATTAAAAAAGTTATTAATAAAAGAAATGAAAGCATTTTGTAATTATTGTTCACATTCTTTGGCATTGAAATAGTGATCAACAGAAAAATACTAAAAAAAGAAAGGATTAAATTCAATGGTCCTTTTTCTGCAGAAAGTTGAGTTATATTGAATGTAAAATTAAAATCTAAAATATTTTTAATAACAGCCATAGCTTGTTGAAAATTTTCGGCTCTAAAAAAAATCCAAGCAAAAGTAACTAATAAAAAAACGATAAACTGATTTACAAATTTTCCAATAAATGTTTTAGCGGTTGAACTTTCTCCAAGAATACTGGTCAATAAAATTCCAACAATAAGATAAAAAGCATGCAGAGCTCCCCAAATAATAAAATTCCAACTAGCTCCGTGCCAAAGGCCACTAAGCAGAAAAACGATTGTAAGATTTCTTATCCATTTCCATTTTTTTACTCTATTGCCACCTAGAGGTATGTACACATAATCTCTAAACCAAGTAGACAGTGATATATGCCATTTACTCCAAAATTCGGCAATTGATTTTGAGCTATACGGATTGTTGAAATTTACCATTAAGTCAAATCCCATAAATTTTGCAGTACCTCTCGCTATATCTGAGTAACCAGAGAAATCACAATAAATTTGCACTGAGAAAAAGCAACATGCGATAATTGTAGATAAAGAATTAGCATTTTGTAAATCGCTATAAACGCTGTTAACATAGATTGATAAACGATCTGCAACCACAATTTTTTTAAATAATCCAATTGCAATTAAATTCAAACCTATTTTTGCATTTTCAAAATCAAAATATTTTTTCTCGTGAAATTGATGTAGAATATTTTGTGGTCTTTCAATTGGGCCTGCAACTAATTGAGGGTAAAACATAACGTACAAAGAATAGATGCCAAAATGTTTTTCTGCTTTTTGATTTCCATAATAAACTTCAATTGTATAACTCATTGCCTGAAAAGTGTGAAAGGAAAGTCCAATTGGAAGTAAAATACTTAAATATGGAATATTATTTTCTAGATGAAACAAATTAGCAATTGATGTTATGTTTTCATTTAAAAAGTTGTAGTATTTAAATATTGCTAATACTCCAATATTGCTAATTAAACTTACAATAAGCAGATATTTCTTTTTTTTAGTATTTTCTTCTTTTTCAATTAATATTCCAGCCCAATAGTCTATAATAATGGTGAAAGCTAAAATTAGAATATAAACAGGTTTAAAAAACATGTAAAAAAAACACGAAGCAACTAAAAGTAAGAACCACCTAATTTTATGTGGTAATATAAAAAAAAGTGAGGTTACTATGACAAAGAAAAATAGAAATTCAATTGAATTAAATAGCATAGAAATTTAAACTTAAAATTTTCTGTTTAATTAATTTTTGAAAAAAATTTATACATTCTTACTTAAAAATTCGTGTTAAATTAAAAACATATTAAAAATATAACTAAAAGGTCGAAGAAAAATCTTCGACCTTAAATTTTTTTGGTAGCGGAGACGGGAGTTGAACCCGTGACCTCAGGGTTATGAATCCTGCGCTCTAACCATCTGAGCTACCCCGCCATTTTGAGGGTGCAAATATAGAGGTATTTTTTATTTTGAAAATAAAAATATTGGGTTTAGGTAAATTGTAGTATTAATTGGCTTAAAATCAATGCTAAATCACCTTCTTTAAGAGCCTTAATTGGTGAGAATAACTTTTTGTTTCGGCATTAAATATGCCTTGATGGTCTAATTTATCTATCCTAACTCTGCCCGAAGCATGAATAATTTTAGAGTCGCCAATAATTAATCCTACATGAATTATAAATCCTTCTTCGTTGTCAAAAAAAGCAAGATCTCCAGGTTCTGCTTCTTCTACAAAGCTTAGCGTTT
Organism: Bacteroidota bacterium; assembly: GCA_037131955.1. GTDB lineage: Bacteria > Bacteroidota > Bacteroidia > UBA4408 > UBA4408 > CAIMMJ01. The sequence goes on along the minus strand of JBAXQC010000001.1, from coordinate 126,102 downwards.
CTCCTATTAGAGCTTGATCTTTGGCATCGCGTGGCAAGTTTTTTCCGTGTAGCTTAAATACCATTTGTGTAAGTCCGGAGCAATCTATGCCAAAAGGAGTTTTTCCGCCCCACAAATACGGTGCATTTAGATACAAAAAAGAGAGAGAAACAATACTTTTGCGAAGGTTACTTTCAGGTTCAAAAATTGCCCCATCAAAAATATAATTTTCATTTTCAATGTTAAAGTTTTCTCCGTCTATAAATGGAATTACGCTGCCAATAAGAATAGGAAAAAATTCGTTTCTGCGCTGGTGTTTCACCGTTTGTATTAAATCGGATGCAAAAGCAGGTTGAAAAGAATTAATAAGTTCGTATGTATTAAAAGAAATGTATTGAAATTGTTTGGAGCCAATCCAGCAGAGATAACCGTCGGCAAAAATTCTGATTTTTACCCAATTGCCTGCCAATTCAAGAATTTCGAAATGGTCGCCAAAAAGGAGTTGAGTAACAATCTCAGATTTGTCAGAAGCTTCGGCTCTGCAAGGAACAATAGATAAATTACAAATGCCAAACATTTAGCGTTGGATAATTAATTTTTGAGACACAATATTATTGTTGTTTTGCAACTTTACCAAGTATATGCCAACACTTAATGCCGAAACATCAATTTGATGGTTTTTATTATTAGAAAATGATTGAAAAACTTGGTTGCCAAGCAGGTCGTAAATTGTTACCAAGCCAGCATAAACAGTAAGAGTTTGGTTGGCAGGATTAGGAAAAATTTCCATTTTATTTGTTGGTTCATTTTCTACAATAGGAGAGGGTAAACCATAGGCACAATCTGCTACTACTGGTCTAATCATTAATGAACCATTAAACTGTGTGTTGAACCAGGAGCCTTGAAACTGTTTAAAAAATAGTTTGTCATAATTGTTTATGTTTCTGTCAAAGCCAATGTTTAAAGCTTGGTTGTAGTATTGTTTTATTCCCACATAAAATTTACCAGCTGGCAAAGAAACAGGAGAGGATAAAGTATATTCATAAAAACCATCTCTTTTTTGTGCATACTGAGGCACTAAATATTCTTGTTCATACAGAGAATCACCAGGAGTAGAAGCATTGCTGTTGGCACCTCTTACCACAATAGAAAAATCCTGAAAGCCAACGTCAACCAGGGATGGATTAAAATGGATTTGTAAAGCAGTTAATGAGGCTGGATTAATGAGTTCATATTCGCACAAAACTTCTGCCAGTGGCGAATTTTCTATTCCGTAGGCGGCTTCGGCACTGCCATCGTCGTAAGAAAAATAATTTGCAAACTGCTGCAAATGCACCAAGGTATCGTTGTTTAAGTTGGAGCTAATAGATAATGGTTGTATGTATTGCTTAATTTTATACTCAGTGCATTCTGTATTTTGTGGAAATTGATATCCTAAATTTAATAGTGGATTTAATACTCTGCTACAAAGTTCGCAATTGTTTAAAGCGTTAGAGTAAAAGCTAATGTTGTCTACATCAAAACTAGAATAGGTAGTAGATTCAAAAAAATCGGTAAGTCTAAATCGGTAACTAATATTGATGTCTGCATTGCTTAAATTACGGATATAATTTTGAGTGGCAGAAAGCATATTTGCAGAGGAGTATTGATTGTATGGCATAGAAGTATATGGCCTCACTAAAGATTTTATAGGATAAACAAAGGCAGCATCTTTAATAATAGTATCGTTTGCATCGGCAGTAATCAAAACATAATCAACATTCCAATGGTCAAGATTACCAGAAAGTGAAGCGTAATTTCTGAACCTAAATTGAAAAGCATTTTTAAGGAATGCAGTGTCGTTTATATTAATTACAACTTTCACAAAATTGGTATCATTGCCCGGATTGTAGCCTGTTTTGCCCCAAACTCTGGTCCATTTTTTATTGGGCGCTCTAAATTCTAGCCGTAAAGAATCTTCAAACTCTGGATCATTTCCTCTTCCTTTTGCTTGGTAATAAAACATCATATAAACTCCCGGATTTGAAGAATAATTTAGATTTATTGGTTTAGAGGTAATGGTATCGGCAGAACCATAGGTTGTAGGTGCAGAAAAATCGTAAGGCATTCCGTTTTTGTTTAATCCATCAAATGTAATACAGCCAATAGTTGGAGGATTTATAGGGAAATTATTGTTGCGATAAACGGTTTCATTTTTATCAATCCACAATGCATTTTTTTGCGAAAGTTTTATGGTATAAATGCTATCGGTAATTAAAGAGTCTCTAAAATAGCTAGAAGATTGTGCTTGAAATTCTATTCCATTTGTATTGATATAAGTGTTGTAGGCAGGATAAACCTGTGACGTGCTATCGGCAACAAATGGCGAGGCGGGATAAACGTTATTTATAGAAAAATAGCTTAAACTAAACGCAGGAAAAGTAGTTACAACAGGTGGTGTTTGAGTGCTGTCTATTTGCGTGGTGGCAATTCTGGAATACTCAATAATTGGATTGCTGGGTACAAGGCCATTTACTTTTCTGCTTCTATAAATACCGTAACTTCTGTTTTGAGGCAAGTATGAATAGTAGTAATAGTCGGGGAATTTATTGGTAGAAAAATCATCAACAAAAGGTAATGCAATTGTATCGGCAATGCCATAAACGTTAGTAGGATACCATGATAAACTATTTCTTTGAAACGTGTTTTTATTTTCTTGCGTTAATTTTGAATTGGTTGTTAAATCATTCAGTTTTTCTTGAGCGCTAGTACCTGTGACTATTGTCAAAAAAAGAAAAAGATAAAATAATGGTTTTAGAAAAAATATAGTGTTAGATTTCATTAAAAGTAATCGTTAAAAAATTATTCATTATTCATCACCTTCTTCTATATCGCTGCTAAAAAACAAATCAATAGGACTACCAAGGGTAATTTTTCCGTCGGGTGTGTAAGCGGGAGTTTGTTTGTAAACCTTAGCCATTGATGAGTCTTGTATGGATGAACTAAAAATTTCTGAGCCAATCACTAACGAAAGCTCTTTTAAAATATTGTGAGCCTCCTTTCTAGAAAGTCCAATTAAATCTGGCATATCAATTTTTTCTCCTTTTAAGCCATCTCCAAGCACCAAATCTATTTTAGAACCATATATCAATTGCGAACCGGCCTTCATTTCAATACCTCTGCAAGAACTACCTAAAACAGCGTCTTTGGCAATATCTGGCACATATTTTAGGTTACCTAGTACAAGCCCTAAGCTTTTTAAAATGGCTTCAGCTTGCCTCAACGAAACATCTTTTAAATTTGGGAATGAAACTTCGGGTGGTTTAAAAGCATTTATGGTTACATAAACTGTTCTGTTTTCCTTTACTTTTAATCCCGAATTTGGATTTTGCTCAATAATAGCGCCCCTTACCGCTCCAGTGTTAAAGATAGAATCCATAACTTTTATCCGTAAATTATTAGACTCAAGAATTTTTTTTGCGTCTGCTAAAGATTTGTTACTTAGGTTGGGAACCACAATTGTTTGCCCATGCTTGGTATATGTTTTTATCCAAAACAAAACTCCGGCTGTTATAGCAATAACAATAGAAACCGCTAGAATTAGGTGTTTATAAAATGTACTGCTTTTAATAAAATCGCCTAATGAATACATATAGAAATTTGAAATTTTAGCATACTGGTTTTAATGGTGTTGCTTTTTTCTTTATTTGCAAATGTAACAAAGGAAAAGAATATAAATAAATTGATGATTTAGTTTATAGTTTTTTTTAATTTTAAATTATTTCTAATGATTATAAAAAAAGAGTTATCAAATATAATTGTAAATAATGCAGGGCCTTTTTAAAATAGTTTGATCTTTCATTTTTACCTCTACAATCAATAACTTATATTTGTAACATTAAGCAAAATACTATGTCAGAAAAAGATTCAAAAACCAAGAATACCAGCAAGCTTAGCTTTGAAGATTTTAGAAAGGAAATACTTAACGATTATAAAGTTGCTTGCGAAAGTAGAGAAGCTAGCTTATTAGGCAGAAAAGAAGTGCTTACCGGAAAAGCAAAATTTGGGATTTTTGGCGATGGCAAAGAGATTCCACAAATGGCTTTGGCAAAAGTATTTAAAAACGGAGATTTTAGAAGTGGCTATTACCGAGATCAAACTTTTATGTTTGCTACAGGCAATTTAACAATACAACAGTGGTTTGCAGGATTATATGCACATACTGATATAGAGGCAGAACCAATGAGTGCAGGAAGACAAATGGGAGGCCATTTTGCAACCCATTCTTTGGATGAAAATGGGAATTGGAAAAATTTAACTCAACAAAAAAATTCATCTTCAGATATTTCTCCTACTGCCGGACAGATGCCTAGATTACTAGGATTGGCTCAGGCTTCAAAAATTTATAGAAATGTTGATGTAGTAAAAAATCACACTAATTTTTCTGACAATGGAAACGAAGTTGCATTTGGCACCATTGGAGATGCTAGCACCTCCGAAGGTTTGTTTTGGGAAACTATAAATGCTGCAGTAGTTTTGCAAGTGCCAATGGTAATGTGTGTGTGGGACGATGGTCATGGTATTTCTGTTCCAAAAAAACATCAAACTGCAAAGGAAAGTATTTCGCAAAGTTTATCGGGAATGCAAAATGGCCCGGATGAATTAAATGGAATTGAAATTTTTAAAACCAAAGCCTGGGATTTTCCTCATTTGTGCGAAACATTTGAAAAAGCAAGTGCTATAAGCAGATTAAATCACATACCTGTATTGGTGCATGTAGAAGAAGTAACTCAACCTCAAGGTCACTCTACAAGTGGTTCGCACGAAAGGTACAAAAGCAAAGAACGTTTGCAGTGGGAAGCAGATTTTGATTGCATTGTTCAAATGAAAAAGTGGATGTTAGAATCTGCTATTGCCACAGAAGAAGATTGTGAGCAAATAGAAAAAGATGCCAAGCAAAAAGTAAAAGAAGCAAAAACAAGAGCTTGGGAAGAGTACTTAAATCCGATAAAAGAAGAGAGAAAAGAAGTTTCTGAATTGCTCACAGATTTGGCAAAAGATTCAACAGAAACAAAAAAAATACTAGAACTTGTTCAACAATTAAATTCGAACACCGAGCCAATAAGAAAAGATATTGTATCGGCAGCAAGAAGGTGTTTGCACTTGTCTATTGGCGAAGACAGCAACAGCAGAAATGTGTTGGTTTCTTGGTTAGAAAAGTATGCAGCTAAAAATTTTGACAGGTACAGCTCACATCTATATTCCGAAACTGATTTTTCTCCACTAAACATCCATGAAGTAAAACCAGTTTACACCGAAGATAAATTGGTAGATGCAAGAGAAATATTGAGAGATAATTTTGATATTTTACTTTCTGCTAAGCCCGAAGTATTAATTTTTGGAGAAGACGTAGGAAATATTGGTGACGTAAATCAGGGGTGCGAAGGATTGCAAAAAAAATATGGCGACTTAAGAGTGGCCGATACCGGAATTAGAGAAGCCACAATTATGGGGCAGGGGATAGGAATGGCTCTAAGAGGATTACGCCCAATAGCAGAAATTCAATACTTAGATTATTTGTTGTATGGCTTACAAATTTTAAGCGACGATTTATGTACATTAAGATACAGAACAAAGGGCAAGCAAAAAGCTCCATTAATAGTAAGAACAAGAGGACATAGATTAGAAGGTGTTTGGCACAGTGGTTCGCCCATGGCACTTATCTTGGGAAGTTTAAGAGGCATGCATATTTGTGTACCACGAAACATGACCAAAGCAGCAGGTTTTTATAATTTGTTGTTGCAAGGAGATGATCCTGCTTTGATAATTGAGTGTTTAAACGGTTACCGATTAAAAGAAAAAATGCCTAGCAATTTGGGAGAGTTTACAACTCCACTTGGAGTTCCAGAAATAATAAAACAAGGCAAAGATATTACATTAGTAACTTACGGCTCTTGCTGCAGAATTGCAGAAGAAGCATGCAGTATGTTGTTAGAAAAGGGAATTGAAGTAGAGCTTATAGACGTACAAACTTTATTGCCATTTGATGTTAATAAAAGCATTGTGGAATCGGTTAAAAAAACAAACAGATTAGTGGTGCTTGACGAAGATGTTCCGGGTGGCGCAAGTTCTTTTATTTTGCAAAAAATAATGGAAGAACAAAATGCCTATGCTTATTTAGATTCAAAGCCAATAACCATTACTGCTAAACCACACCGCCCTGCTTATGGCACCGATGGAGATTATTTTTCTAAACCTTCGGCCGATGATGTATTTGAAACTTTATATCAAGTGATGTCCGAAGCAAAACCAAACCAGTATCCATCCATATATTAAATGAAAATAAACCAAAGTGTTTTTCTCTTTTTTGCATTTCTTTTTATTGCCGTACATTCAATAGCTCAAACCGATAATAGCTGTGAGCCTCTTATCAAAAGAAGCGATTCTTTATTGGTTCTTGCGAGAGATTTTGCTAAACAAAAACAATACATATCCAGCGACAGTTATTTTAAAGTTGCCGAGGATATTTATTTGAGCAATCCATCTTGTTTTCCTTTAGGAACAACAAAATTTAAAGAAGAACATTTAACAGTTATTCCTGCTTCTACCTATCAAAAACTAATAGAGAAAGTTATTGAGCTGCAAGACCAAAATAATTACGAAGAAGCATTGATATTGTATAAAAAGTCAGGGCTTTATTTTTCTTCTTATAATTTAAGTAGTTTAGAATTGAAACACGATTCTATAAAAGAGTTTGTGTTTAACAAAGCAAAAGGTGGCTTTGCAAAATATTTGTGCGAAAATTATTTCGACAATAAAAATTATTATTCAGCCTTAGATGTATATATGGGTTTATTGGATAGAAAATTAGACCCAGAAGATATAAAAAGACCATTGTATGATTTAGGAGTCCAATTGGCTATTGAAGAAAAGAAAAAGCAAGCCAACGCCAACCCAAAAGAGTTAGTAGAAAAGATTTCATCTGGCCGAGTAGATTTGGCTTATTTGCGAAAAGGATTTTTATTTGCTTGGAAGAATTATTGATTATTTTAGGCAGTATGTTTCCTATTAGGCAACAAATTTTCTAGGCTCCATTCTAATTTTTTTACTTTTTCTGCTTTTCTATAAGTGCAATTTTCTACACTGCAAATCTTACAACTGTATTCAACCACACAAGGGTCGCTGTGAATAAACATCTCTAAATTGCCTTGCACTTGCTCTGCAACAATGTTTTCTATGTTTCTTATTTCAAAATGAGATTCCTCTAAACTCATGTAAAAGGGTAATGTAACGTGGCAGTCGATGTGGCTTTCTGTTCCATATTTCTGCAAACGAAGATTATGAACATCTATCCAATTTTCTTTTCTATTCTTTTTAAGCACTACAATAATTTCATCAATTTTTTTTAGGTCAGCTTCGTCTAACAAACTGCCTATAGATTCTTTTACCAATTTTTGCCCTGTATAAATAATGTATATTCCAAAACCAATTGCAATTATCGGGTCTAACAAGGTAATGCCAGTAAGTTTTATAATTACCAAGCCAACTAGCAATCCTAAACTACTTAATGTATCGCTTATCAAATGTTTGCCGCTTGCCTTCATTAACATAGATTGATTTTTTATGCCAATTGAAAGCAATTTTTTACCCATTATAAAATTTACCAAAGCCGTAAAACTTACCAATGCAAAACCAATATCTAACTGATGCAATGTTTGTGGATAAATTATATCATAAACAGATTTTACAAGAATAAAAAATCCTGCTAGTAAAATCATTGCACCTTCAAAGCCTGCACTTAAAAATTCTATTTTACCATGGCCATAAGGGTGGTCTAAATCTTTTGGCTGCAAAGCCCACTTGGCACTTTTTAATGCAAAAAAGGCCGCAATTACATTAATTATGGATTCTAATGCATCGGTTAAAATAGCAGTGGAATGGGTAATAAAATAAGTAGAAATTTTTAATAAAGTTATACCACAAGTAATCCAAAATACAAAAGTAAGTGTGTTTACTTTTTGCTTATTGGAATCTGATAGTATCATAACACTATTTTATAATGTAAAACTTTCGCCTTCCATAGGAATAAAAATATCTTTAAAATCTTTTTGGTGAAGAAATTCTTTAAAATCTAATTGAACGCTTTTTTCGCCGTGCACTAAAAATACCTTTTTTACTTTTTTTGGATTCTGACATTCTAAAAACTTTTCAATTTCTAAATAATCGGCATGAGCAGAATAATTGGACAATACTTTTACATCTGCCAGCACTTTGTATTCTTCTCCAAATATTTTTATTTTTTTATCGCCGTTTATTAATCTAGCACCCAAAGAACCTGGCGAACAATAGCCAACCATTAAAATGGTATTTTTTGGGTCGGAAATATTATTTTTGATGTGATGTTTTATTCTTCCAGCTTCGGCCATTCCTGATGCAGAAACTATTATACAAGGGTCGGGCAACAAATTAATTGATTTTGATTCTTCTACCTCCTTTACATAATGCAATAAGCTAAATCCAAATGGGTCAGGATCTTTTTTCATGTAATCGATGATGTTCTTGTTGTAAAATTCAGGATGTTTTTTCATCACTGCTGTTGCATTTACAGAGAGAGGACTATCAACGTACACGTCTATACGTGGCATTCTACCTTCGGTAGTAAGCCTATCCATAGCATAAACAATTTCTTGCGTTCTGCCCAAGCTAAAAGCTGGTATAATTATTTTTCCTTTGTTTCTAATGCAAGTATTTATTATTATTTGTAATAATTCTTCCTCTGCATCTTTTGTTTTGGGGTGCAAGCGATTGCCGTAAGTAGATTCACAAATTATATAATCGGCTTGTGGAAATTCTGCAGGAGCCTTTAATATTCTGTCATCGTATCTTCCTATATCTCCCGTGTAAGAAAGTTTTATGTATTTATTATTTTCTTTGATTTTTAAATTGGTAACAACGCTTCCAAGAATGTGTCCGGCGTCTGTAAAAAATACTTTAACGTCATCCGAAAGTTTCGTCCATTTTCCTAAAACAATTGGTTCAAAAAGTTTTATTGTTTCTTCTACATCTTTTTCGTCATAAACAGCTTCAAGTAATTCTCTTCCTGTATTTCTTCTTCTTCTGTTTACATATTTTAAATCCAGTTGATGAATTTTAGCACTGTCTAGCAACATAATTTTACAAAGATCAATTGTTGCTTGTGTGGTATAAATTTTGCCTCTAAATCCAGCTTTTACAATGGTTGGTAAATTTCCAGAATGGTCTATGTGAGCGTGAGAAAGAATTACAAAATCTAAATCTACAGGGTCAAAATTTAAGGTTCTATTTTTTATTTCTGTTTCGGCACCTGAGCCTTGAAAAAGTCCGCAGTCTAATAGGAATTTTGTTCCCGAAGCTGTTTTTATTAAATGTTTACTGCCAGTTACTGTTTGTGCTGCTCCTAGAAATTTAATGTCCATATTTTTATTTTTTACTAACGGCTAACTATTGACGCTATTTTGTATAATAATCTTGCACCTACATTTGCATCCCATTCATCATTGCCAGGAGAAACTTCATTTATGTCGAAACCAACAATATTTCTTCCACTATTTTTTACTGTTTCTATAAGATTTATTGCTTCTGTAAATTCTAAACCTCCCGGCACAGGTGTTCCAGTATTGGGGCAATACCTTACATCCAAAGCATCTATATCAAAACTTATGTAAACATTTTTTGGTAAAAGCTCAGTAATATTTTTATGAATAGAATTTAGTGTATCTCCACTAAATTGTTGTTTTTTTATTTGCTTATCGGTTATAATTTTTATTTTGTTTGAGTGTTGTTTTACAAAATTATTTTCTTGTTCGCAATAATCTCTAATCCCTACTGAAACCAGTTTTTCTACAGTAGGAATTTTAGTAATTACATTGTTAAAAATACTGGCATGAGACCATTTAAATCCTTCAAATTCGTGACGTAAATCCATGTGGGCGTCAAAGTGAAGTATTCCAAAATCGGAATATTTTTCTGCGTAGGCTTTTATAATACCAAAAGGTGTACTGTGGTCTCCACCCAAGCCAACAATCATTTTATTTTGCTCAATTACCTTTTTCGATTCTAAGTAAACTTCATGATGAAAGTCGTCGCAGGCTGCATTTATTTCATTTAAAATGGTAGTCATTTCTAATTCATCGTCCTTGTCGCTACCGTTAATTAACCAGTTAATATATACTTCGGCATTCTGGCGTAATACTTTATTTAGTTCTAACCATTTTGCAGGTGCATCCAACATCCCTATTCCTTTTTTCCAAAAATCAGGGTTTTCTTCGTCAAACAAATCAACCTGAAACGAAGCATCAAAAATTGCTCCCGGCCCTTTAGAAGTTCCTGCTCTGTAAGATACTGTTACTTCCCATGGAAGCGGTAAAACTAAAATTTCACTTTCTTCATTAGTAAATGGCAGTCCAAATAAATTATTTTCTGGAGCACCCGGATTGTTAGGGTCAAAAGATTTTATTTTTTCTTCTTTGTTCATTTTTTAAGAATAGATTGTTTGGTAAATTTTACCCATTAGCTTAATGTTTCCTTTAAAAGGTGTGTTGATTGATAGAGAGGAGTAAGGAGTATTTCCAGGGTAAATTTCTTGGTTTGGGTCATATAAAGTGAGGCATGCTTTTTCTCCTTCTTTTATTTTTACTGATTCATCACCTATTACTCTTGATGGTCCAATTGTAAACTTGTTTACTATTTTGGAAAGTGTGCAGAATTTTTCTAGAGCAGTAATGGCCATCGAAAAAGTATTTTCAATGGTTATGGTTCCATATTCTGCTAAATCAAATTCTACTTTTTTTAGCTCAATGTTTTGAGGACTGTGGTCGCTTGCTATAGCATCAATTGTATCGTCGGCAATTGCGTTTAACATTGCTATTCTATTGCTTTCTTCTCTAAGAGGAGGCAATACTTTGTAGTGGCTGTCAAAATTTTGAATTACAGAATCATCAAAAAATAAATTGTTTATGTGAACGTCACAAGTAATGGCTAAGCCTTCTTTTTTTGCTGCTCTTATCAAATCTATGGAGCCTTTGGAGCTAATACCTGCAAAATGAATTGGAATATTTAAATGCCTCACAATATGAATGTCTCTGGCAACAATTATTTCTTCGCTAATTGCAGGAGTTCCTTTTATTCCTGATTTAGTAGCAGATATTCCTTCGTTAATATTTAAAGAGGTTGAAAAGTTTTTATCGAAAGCATAGTGAAAAATCTTTCCTCTAAAATCATTTGCATATTGCATGGCTAATGCTAGTAATTTTGAGTTTGAAATGCTTTTTTTTCCGTCGAAAAACAGTTTAGAACCTGCCTTAAAATTTTCGAACATTTCTGTTAGTTCCTTTCCTTGTCCATCTTTGGTGATGCTAGAAACAGGCATGAAATTTACGGGTAGATTTTTAGCTTTCTGTAAAATATATTCAATTTGTGAGGCTGAACTTACAAATGGATTGGTTTCTGGACTTAAATAAACAGTTGTATATCCACCTTTTTCTGCAGCCTTTGAAAGAGATTCTAAGGTTTCTTTCCATTCATATCCTGGTTCACAACCATTGGCTCTTACGTCAATAAAACCTGGTGAGATATGAAGATTGGTGTAATTAATAAGCTGATAATCTTCGGGTGCAATAATCTTTTCTGCAATTTTTTTTATGAAATTATTTTCAATTAAAATATCTACCTTCTTTCCATTCCATTTTGATTGTTCGTCAACAATTGTTGCATTTTGGATGAGGTAATTTTTCATACAAAGAATTTTAAATTAGTTGGTTTTTGGTTTAACTGGTTTAATTTTTAAATTTAATACAATTATTTCTAAAAGCAGAAAAATCAAACTTAGCCATAAACATTGTTTCCAGTATTTTTTACCTTCTACAAGTTCTGATATTTGCTGTTTAATGGGTTTTCCAGAATTATTTAGCAAAGTAAAATTGTTTAAATTATTTTTTTCTAAATTATCAATTAATTCAGAATCGCTATAAAAGTCTTGCAAAGATTCTGAACGAGGAAAGTTAAAGGACAAAAAATTCTGAATTTCTTTGTTGATGGTTAAACTGTAATTGCCAGCTTTAGTTGGTTGTCCGTGCATGAGCAATAGCGTATTTCCATCAATAATTTTTGACGAAGGAATGAATTCTGATTTTTCATCTAAATTGGAAATTAAAATTTGTTCATCGCCACTTATTTCTTTTCCTTCTAAAATTATTCCTTCATTGTTTCCTAGAGTGTAATAATTATTTTTGCTTCCGGCACTCATCATTGCTACCTTATACATGGTTGGAACAAATAAGGGGTGAACAATAAAGTTGGAGTATTTTATGTCGGCAGGAACAAATGTAGTGTAAAATTTACCTTTGCCTTTTGTTTGAATAGATAGTAAAGGTGAGCGGTCTAAAAAATCAATAAGTGATATACTTCCTGAACGTTGAGCATTGGAAATTAAAAATCTACCGCTTGCACTTGGATAATCTATGTTTTGATTTTTTAATTTATCTTTTTCAAAAATATCAGAATACAAAGAATGATTAAAATTTATTTTATCAGATTTTATTTTGGTGGAATCGAAACTCTGAATTTGAAACGAATTGATTGTGTTAAAGAATTTGTTGTACGAATCAATTTCTGCTTCTTTCGGAATAAAACAAAATATACTTTTTCCGGCAGCCATTAGTTTACTTAGTTCCTGGCCCATTCCGGTGGATATATCTTTTAAATTGTTTAAAATAATTAAATCATGTTCTTTCAGTTGAGAATAATTTATGCTCAAAATTTCTTTTTCAGTAAAGTCAAAATATTCATCTGTTTTATATACTTTAGAAATATTTGAACTGCTGCTTTTTTGAAAGATGTTTATAATTTTTATTTTATTTTTTATCTCATAGGAGAAATGCAATTCGTCGTCAAATAAAATGGAAGCATCTTGAATTTTAATAATTCCTTTTTGAAAACCTGTACCTGTATTTGTGAATTCTAACTCAACAATTTTTTCATCATTTGCTTCCAGTGAAATACTTGCTAAAGATTTTTGAGCATTATTAATTAAGAGCTTAACAGGTATATTTTCAAAACCTGAATTTCCCTGAGAGCTACTTTTTAATTTTACAAAAACTTTTTCTTTTCCATTTTGCTGGTGAAATGGAGATTCAAACCAGGCAGAATCTATGTACACATTTTCATCCTTGTTTGGAACAAGCCTAATTAATGAAGTATTGATGGAAGTGTCGTTTTTTAGATTTGAAAAATCACTCTGATAAACTTGAAAGTCGCTTATAATAAATTGATGTTTGTTTTGAAATGAAGAAAGAGATAATGCATCTTTTTGACGCAGATTTACTTGTTCTAATTTCTTACTTACAGAGGATAATGTAACATCATTTACCATTTTTATAAATTCCTCTTTGTTTACCAAACGTTGATGTTTACCTTCAAAGTCGTTGGTTAATAAATGAAATTTATCTGAAGCTTTAAATGATTGTGCAATTTCTTTTGCTTTGATTTTTGCTTCTTCCAATAAAATCCCATTTTTACCTTTAACTCCAGAACTGTATGAATTATCTATATATATACTTACGCCATTTGTGCCACCAATAATTTCTTTGTTTGAAGCTGAAATATAAGGTTGTGCAAATGCCATTATTAAAAAAAATAATGCCAATAACCTGCATAACAAAATAAGCAAGTGTTTAAGATTTTGAACGGATTTAGTATCCTGATTTATTTCTTTTAAGAAAGTTATATTTGAAAAATAAATTCTTTTAAACCTTCTAAAATTAAATAAGTGAACAATAATTGGGATGGATAAGGCAAATAAGGAATATAAAAAGTAGGGATAAACAAATTGCATTTATAGTTTAAGTTTTATATTGATTATTCATTTTTTAACTTTTTTAATTCTTCAAAAGTAAATTGTAATAATTCTTTTACATAAGATTCAGAAAAATCAAATTTAATTCCTGCGGTGCTATAAATTTCTTTAATTGTTTTAGAATATCCAAGTTTTAAAGCATCCATGTATTGTTCAATGCTTTTTTCTTTGTTTAGTTTAAAGTTCCTCCAAATAGCAATTGCTCCTAATTGTGCTATTCCGTATTCTATATAGTAAAAAGGCACTTCATAAATGTGCAATTGTTTTTGCCACATATTTTTTTTAAATTTTTCGTAGCCCGTAAAAGAAATAATACTGGAAGAAAATTCATCATAAATTTCATTCCATTTATTTTCTCTTTCTATGTTTAGATGTGTAGGATTTAAATACAACCAATGCTGAAATTTGTCTATTGCGGCAACCCAAGGAAGAGTTTCTAACACTTTTTCTAATTGATCAATTTTTGCTCTTTTTAATTCTTCTTTGTTTTCAAAAAAAACATCCCAATATTCCATAGAGAGCAATTCCATAGACATTGATGCCAGTTCGGCAACTTCCATAGGGGTATTTTTAAATCCAGAAATTTCTAAATCATTGCATAAAAAACTGTGCAGTGCATGTCCACCTTCATGAACCATTGTTACCAAATCTTTTTGTGAACCAACTGAATTCATATAAATAAATGGAATTCCGCTTTCCATCAATGGATAATTAAATCCTCCGGGTGCTTTGTTCTTGCGAGAATCTAAATCTAAATAATTATTTTTTTGCATGGTAAAAATGCAATTTGCAATAAATGGATTTAGTTTGCCAAACGTTTGAATGGTTTTTTCGATAAGTTGTAAAGAGTTTTCAAACGGTTTTAATGCATCTTTTCCGCTAGCGTCAACCTCTAAATCGTAAGGAAATAATTCTTGTACAGTTAATTCTTTTTTTCTTTCATCAGCTAAGAAATCTAATATATAAAGACTATTTTTTTTGATAGACTCATGAAAGGATAAACAATCTTGTACAGTGTAATCAAATCGTCCAAGTTCATCATGCATGTAATCTCTAAAATTTGTGTAGCCAGAGTTTAGTGCAACTTGGTGCCTTAGTTTTATGAGTTTGTTTAATAGTTCATCTAATTTTTCTTTGTCTAAATACCGTCTATTGGCAATAGTTTCATAAACTTCTTTCCTTAACTTCCTATCAGATTTTTCTAAAAACTTTGCGGCTTGTTGCAAGGTATATTCCTTGTTATCAATGTTTACTAACATTTCGGAGCAAACCTTTCCATACTCTTGTTGCAGCGTATTTATTTCTAAAAACAATGGAATATTTTCCTCTCTAAAAAGTTCTATACTGCGTTTTATGCTTCTCAAATAAATTTTGTAAGCACTGCCCTCTAAATCATTAGAGAAGCTACACTCAACAAATTTTTTATTTAACTCGTTTGTTATTGGGCTCAGTTTAGGTTCAATATTTTGTATAAAATACTCAAACGAACTACTTAATGTTTCATCAGCAGTATTGCAATTCATTTTTATGTACCGCCAAGCAAAATCTTCGCTAACAATGCTGTCTATTTCATTTCTGTTTTTTATCCAAATTTTTAATTCTTCACAACTATTTATTTCACTTTTTAGGAGGGTAGAATAATATGGTTCTAACAATTCCCATGTTGTAACACTAAAATTTTGTGGTAAAAAATTGCGTTGGATTTTTAGTCCGGATATTTCACTATAGTTTTGCATTAGAGAAAAATAATAATTACAAAAAAACCGGCGTTAAGCACCGGTTTTTCTTACTGTAGCAGTTCTTTTGGCAGGCCCACCGGTGCTTGTTTTTGGCTTGGGTCCTGAATCTTTTTTAACGGTAGTTGTTGACTTAGATTTTGTATCTTTTAGTTTATCTAGATCAACAGTTGGTTTTTTGTCATCGCTTTCATTTGATTCTTCTTTTACCTTTAATAGGTTATTTTCTTGAAGAATATTGTACCAGGAAAATAATTTTTTTATGTCGGAATTATGCACTCTTTCTTTGTCGTAATTGGGGAGAACAGATTCTAAATATTTGCCTTGCTCTGCAGGTGTTTCTTTAGATGATATTGCCTGACCACCATTTTCTTTATCAAAAATACTTTTAAAAACGTTAGAAAGTAATGTATCCTCTTGGGTTGTATAAATGCTTATATCTTCTAGAGCACTTATTTTAAAATGAGAATGAGCTACAAGTCTTTTTTTATCGGCAACGCCTTCTACAATAACGCCATTTTTAGTTTGTGCAACAACTTTAAATAATCCGGGATATCCCGAAATTGCAATGAATCCTGCTAAATCAATCATAATAGTTTGTTTAATTAGATTGCGAAACTAATTTATTTTAACTATTTATCAAATCGCTTTTTTGTTCATAAAAAAATGCTCCCATAGAAGTTACATCCCAAAAATTTTGATCGTTTCTTTTGAGTTTTGCTAATAAGCTGCTTTTAAAGGGATTATTAAAGGTGGAGTCGAAAATTAAAATTGGTTTTACCTTCATTTTAAGGTTTAAAAATTTGAATGTTCCGCTTAAAATAATTCCTTTAAAATTGTTAATGAATTTATGTTCGTGCAATAGATGATAATTTGATTGATTTAACAATAAAAATTTATCCTTTCCTAATGCAATTATATTTTCTTGTATTGCAAAATTAGGTGTTCTATAATTTCTGTTTACACTAATACTATCATTTATCCATTTCGTGCTAGAAATGTATAAACTTGAGCGGTAAGGTTGACAATGAAATTTCTGCATCCACTGATTTTCATACAACTCTTTTTTTGAAATAAAAATAGATTCTGTTCTGGAGGATATTTCAATTGCTGTGTGATTTTTAATTTTATAAACTAAAAGTTGCGAAGTATTTGATTTTTGATAAAATAAGTAGCTATTGTAGAAAATAAAAATAAAACTTACTGTTGCAAATGCATACAGTAATTTATTTGATTTATGGTAAAAAAACATGGTAAGAAAAAATGTTGCAACAATTAAAATAAAGCCTTCAAGTTTTGTAAATGAAATAGGTTGAAGATTTGAATAAGGAAGTGAATCGATAAAATTTAAAGAGTAATTTAAAAGTGTAATTATTTTTGTTAGCAGTAAGGAGAATAATTTCCCAATATAGCCAAGAAGATAAAGCGGAATCAATACAAAACCGCCATAAATAATTAGTGTTGATAAGGGAATTGCAATAATATTTGCGGGTATAAAATACAATGGAAATTGATGGTAATAATATAGATTAAAAGCTAATGTGCCAATGGTAGCTGCAATTGAAACTGTGCTTGTAGAGTATATAAAGTTTACTATATAGTTTTCGCTTGAATACCATTGTGCAAATAATGGTTGTAATAATAATATGCCCAGCAATGCAAAATAGGAAAGTTGAAATCCAACATTAGCCAAATAAAAAGGATCAATAACCAAAAGTACGAGGGCAGAAAATGAAAGAATATTAAAAATGTTATTAAACAATTTAAAGTAAGTACCCATAGAAAAAAAGCTGAACATCAATGCTGCTCTTACTACTGATGACGAAAAGCCAGTAACAAGCGAATAAACCCAAAGAAAAACTATTAATAAAATTAGCTTTAACAATTCTTTTTTTCTAGTGCCGTTCAGAAATGACAAAAGATACTTTAATACTAAATATACCACACCAATATGTAACCCCGAAACAGACAAAATATGCATAACACCTGTTGCAGAATATGTAAGAATTACTTCGTCGCTTACATCATCGTCATAACCTAAAACCAAAGCTTTTAAAACTGATAATTCATCTTCTGGTATATTAAATTTATTGTATAATTCTATCAAATTGTCTCTTGTTTCTAGTGCAAATTTTTGAAAAGGATTGCCAGAATAACTATTTAAAAATCTAAAATCTCCAAAATCCGAAAACTGAACATGGTAGATATTTTTAAAATAATAATAATCTTTTGCAGAGAATTGAAATGGATTTGGAGGTGGAGTAAATTCATTAAAGTTGGCCTTTATAATGATATTTTGACCGTATTTAATTTTTTCGTTTAAATCTACTTTTTTAAAATACACCAACAAATTTCCAACAGCAGCTACTTTTTTTTTATCTTTTATGACGGAATTTATTTTTAAAACTGATTTATAACTTTCTCCTTTTATTGTTGGACTTTCATTTAAATACCCAATTAAATAATCTTGGTTGCTAATTGCAATTTTTGAAAAATGATTGGATCTAAAAAGTTCATTGTTATAAAATGAAAGAATGTTTCCTAACATTAAAAAAAACACAAAGCAAGATGAGCCTTGCCATGTTCTTTTGTTTTTGAATTTTTTTAATAATGAAATTAAAAACAGCAATAAGGGTATTAAAAAAAATAAAAACGAAACGTAGAAATTTTGAAATATTCCTAAATAGATTCCAGTGCAAAAAGGGATAACTATTTTTACAAACGGAAATTGATTTAGTTTTTCCATTTCTAAACCATCATTGGCGGTTTTAATTCTTTACTTCTAAAGTAGAAAAAACCAACAGCCCCAGAAATTATAAAAATAAAAGAAATAATTTCTGCTTGCGTAATACCACCTAAAATATTGTACTCTGTGTTTACTCTAATTTGCTCAATTAAAAATCTTTCGCTGCCGTTTAAAAAAAGATAAATAGAAAACATTACCAATGGTTTGTTTATTTTTTTTCTTATAGCCCACAAGAACAAAAAGATTAAAAATGCCATTATTGTTTCGTAGAAAGCAGTAGGATAAACAGGAAATTGTAACTGATTGCAATGAGGTCCTTCGCAACCAGGAATAGGAATTCCATCACCAATAACATTATGAGGAAATCTAAATGCCCACATCCAATCGGGCAGAAAGCTCATCCAATTTGGTTTTGGAGCTAAATTATTTATTCCCCAATCTCCATCTCCGCTCAATTGGCATCCAATTCTTCCAATAGAATAACCAATTATTAGTGCAGGTGCTGCAGAATCCATCACATGCGGAAAATACATTTGATTTTTTGTACTGTAAACATACAAAGCTATTGTAGTTACTATTAATCCGCCATAAAACGTAAGTCCGCTAAACGATACAAAGGAACCTAGTGGGTCGCTTAAAAACTCGTTTAAATTTTCGAGATTATGAAAAATTTTAGCACCTAAAAATCCAGCAACAACAGAAATTATTACAATATTTCCAACGTGATGTTGTGGCAAAATAAAAACGGGTTCGGTATTTTTGTTTGGATTTTCTAATGCCGCTTTGTCTTCTTTGTATTTACTCCAAACAGAATAGATCATAACTAAAATACCACCTATAACGTTACCCCTCAGCGATAGTATAAATTCTTGCGGATTTGCAACTAAATCTGAGTAGTGCATAAAACCTTCAATTATTTTAAAGCCAATAAGAAATCCAATTGCAGCAGGAACAAAATACGAAACTAAGTTTGCTTTTTCCTGAATTTTTTGCTTTGCCCGTATAGCAGGCAATAAACCTAAGGTATGTTTTCGTTTTAGTTCTTCGCCCAAAAAATATCCCGAAACAATAAATGCTATCATTACAAAAAAACCGAATGTTTGAATAGGAAGCGGAATATTTAGTCCGAATAAGTCTTTTATTAAATCTGTTATTGTAGGGTACATTTAGTTTTTTGTGTTAATTATTTTTTGTTGATGTGTACTACTTGACATAAAATCATAGAAAAAATATAGTGCAATTATCATAATCAAAATAATGCTTACAACAACAATTCTATGATTTCTTTTACTGTTGTCAAAATCGTCTCTATTCTTAAAATCGTTTAGTTTAATTTTTTTTCTGAGCCTCCCGCTTCTAGGAGAAATACTGTATTTTGTGGAGTCTTTCATAAACTATTTCCCTTTTTTTTCTTTTACAGATTGATTAACATTTTTTGCGTTTTCTACTGGCGATCTTCCGGATTTTGTTCCTGTTTCTCCCAATAAATAATATATTGTTAAACCAAATAACACCACAAAAATTAAAACTACCCAAGGATTTTTTGCGTAGTTAATCAAAAGGGTGAAAACACTTTTTTTCTTTTTTGCTTTTTTTACTCGTACCTTTTTTCTTAATCTTCCAGAACTAGAAGAAATGCTGTATTTATCTCCCATGTTTTATTGCAGAATATGATTTGGTTCATTGATTTTTATTATTTCTCCCACTATATTTCCATCTTTATCTAATTCTTTTAATTTAACTTCTAAAACTTTGTTAATTAAATTTTTATCAAAAGCAACTTTAGTTTTTACATAGTTTGGCGTAAATCCATAGATAAATCCATCTTTGTTTTCTGCTTCAAAAAGTACGGGATAAATTTTATTTAGATTCTTTTCATAAAAATGTAATCTTTTTTTTATCGATAGAATTCTTAACCTTTTATTCCTTTCGTTTTTTGTTTTTTCATCTACCTGATTTTCCATCAAAGATGCTGATGTGTTGTCTCTTTTAGAATATGTAAACACGTGAAGGTAGCTTATATCTAGAGAATTTAAAAAGTTATACGTTTCTTCAAAGTCTAAATTAGATTCTCCCGGAAAACCAACAATAACATCAACTCCAATTGCTGCGTGGGGAATAGATTCTTTAATCTGTTCCACTTTCTCTTTGTACAGAGCAGTTAAATACCTTCTTTTCATTGCCTTTAAAACAGTGTCACTTCCAGATTGCAGCGGAACATGAAAATGAGGAACAAATCTTTTTGATTGCGATACAAATTCTATGGTTTCATTTTTTAGTAAATTGGGTTCAATAGAAGAAATTCTTATCCTTTCTATATCCTCAACTTCATCTAGTTCTTTTACTAAATCTAAAAAAGTATGCTGGTGTTTTTTGTTGCCTAATTCTCCTTTGCCATAATCGCCTATGTTAACTCCTGTTAGCACAATTTCTTTTATTCCTTGTTGTGCAATTTTTTTTGCGTTTTCAACAACATTTTCCAAACTATCACTTCGGCTAATTCCTCTTGCTAAGGGAATGGTACAATAGGTACAAGGATAGTCGCAACCGTCTTGCACTTTTAGAAAGGATCTTGTTCTATCGCCAATGCTAAAACTTCCTGTAAAAAAATTGGCATCTTCAATTTCGCAACTATGAATTTCGGTGGTTTGTTTTTTCTCTAAATTTCCAATGTATTGCGAAATTTTAAATTTTTCTGTTGCTCCTAAAACCAAATCAACTCCCTCTATTTTTGAAATTTCTTCTGGTTTAAGTTGTGCATAACATCCCACCACACATACATAACCTTCTGGGTTTATTTTTAAGGCAGATTTTACAATTCTCTTACATTCCTTGTCTGCATTTTCTGTAACTGAACACGTGTTTATAACATAAACATCTGCAAATTTTTCAAAACCTACCTTCTCAAAACCTTCTTGTTCAAAGTTCCTAGATATTGTAGAAGTTTCAGAAAAATTTAGTTTACATCCTAAGGTGTAAAAAGCTACTTTTGGCTTTTGTTCCATTTATGCAAATATAAAAAAGAAATAGAATTTTATCACGATGCCTACAAATTTATACAGATTTTATCTCTTAATTACGGTAGTTACTCTATTATTTTTTAGTGGGTGCAACCAAAATAAACAGAACAATTCTAGTTTAAAAGTTTTTAGATACAATGAATCTGCAGGCATAACTAGCTTAGACCCCGCCTTTGCAAGAACTACAGAAAATATTTGGGTGTTGAACCAACTTTACAATGGATTGCTTCAATTGGATAGCAATTTGCAGCTAATTCCAAGTATTGCAAAAAAATGGCAAGTTTCTGAAAATGGTTTAGAATATAGGTTTACGTTAAGAAGTGATGTGTTTTTTCATGAAAATGAGTGTTTCGGAAAATTAAAAACTAGGAGAGTAATAGCAAACGACTTTGTATTTAGTTACAATAGAATTTTAGATGAATCCTTATCTTCTCCTGGCTCTTGGGTGTTTAGAAATGTTAGAGAAAACGGTTTTGTTGCCGAAAATGATTCTGTTTTTGTAATTTATCTAAAGCAAGCATTTTCTCCTTTTTTAAATTTACTCAGTCATCAATATTGTAGCGTAGTTCCCAAAGAAGCAATTGATTTTTATGCTTCAAATTTTAGAGCAAATCCTGTTGGAACAGGACCTTTTTGTTTTAAAAGATGGTTAGAGGGAGAGAAATTAGTTCTGCTAAAAAACAAAAAATATTTTGAATCTGTAAATGGTAAAAAACTACCGTTTATCGATGCAATTGCACTTTCATTTATAAAAGATAAACAAACAGCATACCTGGCTTTTTTAAAAAACAAATTCGATTTTATGAGTGGCTTAGATGGGAGTTACAAAGATGATTTACTGAATTTTAATGGAAGCTTAAAAGGTAAACACAAGGGTAAATTTTTAATGCACAGGATGCCGTTTTTAAAAACAGATTATTTTGGAATATTACTAAACAATAAAAATGTAAATCCTCTACAAAATTTAAAAATTAGGCAAGCAATTTCTGCCAGCATTGACAGAAGAAAACTAATTACCTTTTTACGAAATGGAATTGGAATACCATCGCAGGGGAGCTTTGTGGCAGATGGATTAAATTTGCCAAACAAATACAATCCAAAACATTATCAATACAATCCTGAATATGCAAAGCAATTAATAAAAGAATCTGGTATTGTTTTAAATGTAAACAACCCCATTGTTATCACTACTACATCCGTATATGCTGATGTTTGCGAGTTTGTGCAACAACAATTAAACGAATGTGGAATTCCTTCTAAGATTCAGGTCTTACCTTCAGCTGTAAATTCTGAATCTATTGCAAAAGGTGAAATAGATTTTTTTAGAAAATCTTGGGTGGCAGATTTTCCTGACGCCGAAAATTTTTTATCGGTTTTTTGCAGCTCAAAAATTCCTCCTCAAGGCCCAAACTATGCAAGATTCTCTAATGCTGTTTTCGACAGTATTTACGCACAATCTATCTCCACAATAGACGCTAATGAAAGAATAAAATTGTATTCTAAATTAGACAGTATAATTGCCCAAGAATGTCCTGTTATTAGTTTGTATTATGATGAAGCTGTTGTATTTTATCACAATAATTTATCTGGGCTGCAATTTAATTCTCTAAATCTATTGCAATTAAAAACAGTAAAAATAAAATGACACCTCTAAAAATTGCCGAGATAAAAAGTATTTTAGACGAGGCTCATGATAAATACAACACCGTTAATTTTATTGAACTAGACCCAATTTCTATTCCACACAGATTTAATACAAAAGAAGACATTGAAATAAGCGCTTTTTTAATGGCAACAATTTCCTGGGGACAAAGAAAAAGTATTTTAAAAAATGGAGATACTCTGATGAAAATTATGGATAATTCTCCGTATGAATTTATTGTGGAAACTAATTTTGAAAAACTAAATTCTAAAGCCATTAATTCCTTTGTGCACAGAACATTTAATGCTAAAGATTTGCTCTTTTTTTTTAAATCTCTTCAAAAAATATATACAAAACATAAAGGCTTAGAAACATTATTTTCAAAGTTTAATACAAGTGAACATGCAATAAAAGAAGGGATTAATTTTTTTAGAAATGAGTTCTTGGGAAATAAACTAAATAGGAGTTTTAAACACGTTTCAAATCCCAATGAAAATTCTGCTTGCAAAAGGCTAAACATGTTTTTAAGGTGGATGGTAAGACAGGATAGGAGAGGAGTTGACTTTGGAATTTGGCAGAAGCTCAACCCATCTCAATTGTATTGTCCTTTAGATGTTCATTCTGGAAATGTTGCAAGGCAATTGGGAATATTGGGCCGTAAACAAAACGATTGGAAGGCCGCAGAAGAATTAACGTTTAGGTTGAGAGAATTTTGCTTGGAAGATCCTATAAAATATGATTTCTCTTTATTTGGAATTGGCGTAAATAGTAAACTGGATGCTGCTTTTTAGTTTATTCCTCTACTTTTTTTGATATTATCATAAGCCTCCTGTACCTTTTGAAATTTTACTTTAGCATCTGCCTGATATTCTTCGCCAAGGTGAGAAACTTTATCCGGATGAAATTTAACGGCCATTTTTCTGTAGGCTTTTTTTACTTCTTCGTCACTTGCGTCTTTGGATATTTCTAAAATGGTATAATCGCTGTCTGTATGTTTGATGTACATACTTTTAATGGAATTGAAATCAAGCTCAGATATTCCTAATTTTTGAGAAATATAATGTATAGAATCTAATTCATTTTTTTCAATTCTTCCATCTGCTAATGCAATTCCAAATAAAAAATATACCAACTGAATTCTAGAAGCCAATTCCATATTGCTTTTTATCTGCTGACAAACATCTGCAACCGGAATATCTTTGTTTAGAATTTCTTTGAACAATAACATTTGCTGTTTGGTATGGTCAACACCAAAATGTTTCACAAAAAATTGTTTTACATATTCAACCTCACTTTTCAAAACCGAACCATCGGCTTTAATAACTGCAGCTGCAAGCACAAGTAAACTTGAAGCAAAGTCGCTAATTCTGTTTTGTTCACTAACACCAGCTGCTTCCGAAACAACTTTAGTATCGTCTAGTACTGTTCCAATGGCAAAGCCAATAATT
The DNA here is from genome assembly GCA_037131955.1 of Bacteroidota bacterium. Classification (GTDB taxonomy): domain Bacteria; phylum Bacteroidota; class Bacteroidia; order UBA4408; family UBA4408; genus CAIMMJ01. The sequence continues at coordinate 101,661 of JBAXQC010000001.1, read as the reverse complement.
GCCCCAATAGGACCACCAAAAGCCCAACCAAGTCCACCACCCAACCATTTTCCAAATTTTGTCATGATATAATATTTTAAATTATTTTTATTCAAATAAAATTTTTCTTGAAAGATTAAATCCCTTACTTAAATTTGACGCAAATGTATTTACATTTTACAACTATTTAAAATTAATAAAATGGAACCACTTCAATTTAAAGCTCATCCTTGGCACGGAATATCTATAGGTAACGAAGCACCTAACTTTGTAACTGCATTTATTGAAATTGTTCCTACCGATACGGTAAAGTATGAAATAGATAAGCAATCAGGTTATTTGAAAGTCGATCGTCCTCAAAAATTTTCTAATATTATTCCTGCTTTGTATGGATTTATCCCTCAAACCTACAGCGGAAAAAAGTCTGGATCCTATTCTGCACAACAAAGCGAAAGAGAAAGTTTAAATGGCGACAGTGACCCTTTGGATATTTGCGTATTATCAGAAAGAAATATTACACATGGAGATATAATTTTAAAGGCAATTCCAATTGGAGGTTTCAGGTTAATAGACAAAGGTGAGGCAGATGATAAAATTGTTGCAGTTATGGCTAAAGATGAATTTTATACAGGCTTTAAAGATATTTCAGATATTCCCAGCTCTATTTTACAACGACTAAAACATTATTTTTTAACCTATAAGAATATGCCAGGAATTGAAGAACACGTTTGCGAAATTGTACAAGTTTATGGGCGTGAAGAAGCTTTAAAAGTGATTGAATTGGGTATGGAAGATTATAAAATAGAAATCTTAAAAAAGTAATAATTAGCATTGAAAAAAGTATTAATCATCACTTATTATTGGCCACCAGCGGGTGGGGCAGGAGTGCAAAGATGGTTAAAGCTTTGCAATTATTTACTGGAGAATAATATTCAACCAATTGTAATAACTGTGGATGAAAAGGTGGCATCTTATCCGCTCTATGATTATTCGCTAGAAAAAGAATTGTCGCCAAATGTTATTGTATACAGAACAAAGTCTTTTGAGATTTTAAATTTGTACAAGCGATTGAGTCCCAAAAAACAGATTCCATACGCTGGTTTCACTAATGAAAATAAAAGTGGTTTAATTCAAAAAATTTCAAAGTTTGTAAGAGGTAATTTTTTTATTCCCGATGCCAGAATAGGATGGAATAAGTATGCATTAGAAAAAGCGAAAGAAATAATTTTAGCTCACAATATAAAAACGGTAATCACTACAAGTCCACCGCATTCTTCGCAGTTAATTGGTTTGGAATTAAAGAAAGTATTAAACATAAATTGGATTGCCGATTTACGTGACCCATGGACTGAAATCTTTTATTACAAAGAATTTAATCATACAAACTGGGCAAAAAAAAAAGATGCATTATTTGAGAAAACTGTTTTAGAAAAAAGTGATTCAATAATTACGGTCAGTGATTTTATTAAAGAGAGATTTGTTTCTAAATCGTTAAAACCCATCTCCAACAAAACTTTTGTAATCCCTAACGGCTACGATCAAAATGATTTTGAAAATATTCCAATGTCAAAAAATAATGGCTTTAGATTGGTTTATACGGGAACCTTATCCAATGATTATCCCATAAGTTTAATGATTAAGGCTTTAACAAATCTTTCTAGTATTTCTAAATTTCAAGAGATGTTTGCATTAGATTTTTTTGGGAATGCAAGCTTGTCAATTCAGGAAAAATTTAATGTGATACCTAATTTAAAAATTAAATTTCATCCTCATGTTTCGCACAGCCAATCCATTTCTGAATTATTAAATTCAGAGGTGTTACTTTTGATAATTCCTCAAGCAAAAAATAATAAAGGAATTTTAACGGGTAAATTATTTGAATACCTTGCTGCTAAAAAAACTATTGTTGCCATTGGTCCCGCAGATGGCGATGCCGCTGAAATAATTGAGCAATGTGGTGCAGGAAAAATGTTCGATTATACCGATTTAAATGGCCTTTTTAATTATTTAAATGAAATATTTTCTCAATTTCTAGAACTAGGTAAAGTTGAAACCTATCATATAGATACTCTAATAAAAAAGTATAGCCGAACTCATCAAGCTAAACAATTAGCAGATATTATTGGTTTAGCAGATTAATTTATGAGTTACAAAAGCACCGAAGAATGTATTTATGACCTAGAAAAAAACGGTCACCTAATTAGAATTAAAGAGGAAGTTGACCCTAATTTAGAAATGGCTTCAATACATTGCAGGGTTTATGATTTGCAAGGTCCTGCATTATTTTTTGAAAATGTAAAAGGCACTAAATTTAGGGCTGTTTCTAATTTGTTTGGAACCTTAGACAGGAGTAAATTTATTTTTAGAGATTCTATAAAAAAAGTTGAAACATTGGTTGAGGCAAAGCGTAATCCAATGGCAATAATTAAAAATCCAATTTCTGCATTTGGTGCAGGGGCTGCTGCCATATCTGCCTTGCCAATTAAATCTGTTTTGTCCAGGCCTGTAGATTTTGGTAGAGCAAAAATTTCTGAATTGCCATTAATTAAAAATTGGCCCATGGACGGTGGTGCTTTTGTAACACTTCCAATTGTTTATACAGAGGATGCCGACAAACCCGGAATTATGAATTCTAATTTGGGGATGTATAGAATTCAACTCAATGGAAACGATTACGAACTAGACAAAGAAATTGGATTGCATTACCAATTGCACAGAGGCATTGGCGTTCATCAAACTAAATGGAATAAGTTAGGCAAACCAATGAAGGTAAGTATTTTTATTGGTGGCCCTCCGGCTCATGCTGTAGCGGCAGTTATGCCTTTGCCTGAGGGATTAAGTGAAGTGATTTTTGGGGGTGTACTAGCCAATAGAAATTTTAGATATTTTTATGATAAAGAAGGTTTCTGTATTTCTTCTGATGCAGATTTTGTTATAACGGGTTATGCATTTCCGAACGAAAATAAATCTGAAGGCCCTTTTGGAGATCATTTAGGATATTATAGCCTTAAACATGATTTTCCTTTACTAAAAGTTCAGAATGTTTATCACCGAAAAAATGCAATTTGGCCATTTACAGTAGTAGGTCGTCCGCCTCAAGAAGACACAAGTTTTGGAGCATTAATACATGAAATTACGGGTCCTGTTTTGCCTTCAGAAATTCCCGGCCTTAAACAATTAAATGCAGTAGATGCAGCTGGTGTTCATCCGTTGTTGTTTGCAATAGGTAATGAAAGATATACTCCATACCAACACAATCCAAGACCAAGCGAATTGCTTACTATTGCCAATCATATTTTAGGCAAAGGACAACTTTCACTGGCAAAGTTTTTATTTATTGCAAGTGAAGGCGATAATCCTAAACTTAATACACATCCCGAGGATGATTTTCTTATTCATATTTTAGAAAGAATAAACTTACAAAGAGATGTACATTTTTATACCAATACATCAATTGATACTTTAGATTACAGCGGAGATGGATTAAATACCGGTTCAAAAGTTGTTTTTGCTGCGATAGGAAATCCTATCAGAACTTTAGGTAAATCATTGCCTGCTTTTAACTCCTCCACACCTCTTATTTCAAAAATTACTATAGCCATTCCCGGCGTTTTAGTTCTTGAATTAAATCCATTTGAAAATTATTCAAAAGCAAAAGTAGAAATTGAAAGTATAAAGAAGTTTTTGATAGAAAACATTAAGCAAGAAATAAATAATTTCCCCCTTATAATAATAGCAGATGATGCAAAATTTGTTGCAGACACTTTAAACAATTTTCTTTGGGTTGCTTTTACCAGAAGTAATCCTTCGCATGATATTTACGGAGTAAATGAAACGACTGAAAATAAGCATTGGAGTTGTGAAAATTTAATTATTGATGCCAGGAAAAAGCCACATCACGCCCCTGAATTAATAAAGGACGCTGAGGTAGAGAAAAGAGTTGATAGATTGTTTGAGAAAGGTGGAAGCTTAGAATCGTTGAAGTGATGTTAAGCTTCAACCAAAATTATAAAAGTTATTATTTCTTATTTATTCTTTCTAAAAATGCCTTTACTCCAGATGTAAATCTTTTTACTTGCCCCTCTAATCCTTCAGTATTAACGTAAAGGGTATTGTGATTACTTGCTATCTCATTTTCAGGTCTACTTTTTGAGTAATAATAGGTAGCAAGAGATTTTCGGTTCACACCTTTAGGGGTATTCAATGGTTTAGGGTGCCCATGAAATGAAATTTCATTTGTTTCAAAAATTACACATCTATTATAATGCGGAGCATATCTACCTAACTGAACTTTATCTCCATTGGATAAATCCCATAACTCAACATGTCCTTGGTATTCTTCCTTCCAATCTTTGTTCATATAAACCAAAACATTTAATCTTCTGTGATATTTTGTTGTGGGATGAAAATTATAATCTACATGTACATTTAAAAAAGCTCCGTTGGTTGATTGATGTAATCCTCCGCCAAAAAGCTCTTCGTCGGCAATTAATGGCTCCTCAATTCCAGACACATCTTGTATCCATTTTAAAAATTCAGTAGAGTTTAATTCTTGAAACACTTTCTCCAAAATTGAACCCGATTCAAATTTTGTTTTTTGAAATTTATTTTTTTGATCTAAATAAGTTGTTCCGTCCCAAACATCATTTTCAATTGCTGGATAATTTTGATAGATTAACTCTGCTTTTTCTTCAAAGAAGAAATTTTCAAACATTACATACCTAAAAGGTTTTTTCGATTGGTAGTCTTTTTTTATTTCTTCCTTTCTTTTATTTAAACTATCAAAATTTATTAATTCCATTTTTTATTTATTTTTTTTAGTAAAATCAAGCTTGGCATTTCAAAGTTATTATAAATGGTATAACTTGCCAAAAGTACTATAATTATTAATAAATAGTAAAGTCAACTTTCAAAAAAATGCAAACCTGCGTAATGCATTTACACCAATTATTTAGTGGATCCTCAAATTCTTTAGAATCCATTAAAATGAACTAATTCAAGGCGTTTTAGTGGTTTTTTTTCTGCTGTAAATTGTTGAATGTATTATAAACAAGTGTTTTTTCGGAGTTTCAAATGGCCTCATTTTATCTGTTTATTTTTATGAAGCAAAATGTTGCTGCATGTTTCCAATCAGCTTCTTTGGGAAGTTGAGAGCTCGGTTCTCTGCCGTGGCAGATATCAACCAAAAGGTGGCAATTTTGCAAATGAAAACAATTCCTACCTCCTCCTCTGCGGAGGAGGGAAATACAAAATTAAGCCTTGTTCGCTAAGGCGAATTTTTTGTTTGCTTTTTTGATCAAGTCCACTAGGCGAAGCGTTCTCATGAATTCCATAAAGAAAAAATTAAATATGAGTAAAAAAGTGAGTGGGTTTAGCTGCGCTGAGAAAATTGGGTAAGACACAATTAAAAAAAGATAAAATAACTTTTTGATTAACGTCTATTTAGATTGTTTAAAATGTAAAATTTAGGAATTTCATTAAACTCTTTAAAGCTCTTTTATGCTTATATAGGTTGGTTTTCTTACAATTACATCTGAGCCTTTAGCCAAGAAAACTGAACTTAGGTGTGATGGGTTTATAAAAGGAACAAATTCTTTTCCATATAAATTTTGAACGTTACAATTTAGTTCAAATTTTTCTACTTTATAAGTCATCCAACTGGGGTGCTCCAAACAATATTCTATGGTTGTTTTATCATCAAGTTGATTGTATCCCTTGTAATGCTCAAAAATAAATTCTTCTTCGCTATTTTCTGGTATTTTACTTAATTTTTTGTTTGCAACAACTTTCATGTAATTCCAAAAATTAGAGCCTCTTTTCCAATGGTATTCTATCTCTAAATTTTCATCGTTTTCTATGAGTAAATTTTTCATTTTTGCAGTGCTGTAATGTTCGTTATACAGAGCGTTTGCAATAATTGATATGGCTGGCTTAGGAACAATTTCAGATATAAATGCAACACCTCTGTTCCATTTTTCTCCATCAAAATGTTTTATATAAAATCTTAAATTTACTTCTTCAAAATTGGTATGAAAGGGCCATTTTAATCCAAAAACTTTAGTGTTCTTAAACATAAATCCAACTATACTAACTATTGCTTTTCCTTTATATAAATCTAGTTCCGTATGTATTGGTAAATATTTTTTTAGAATCTCTGAATTCACTTCATAATTTATCATGATTAGATTTTCCCATGAGGCAGATAAAAAAATGGACTGTTTTTTTTTGTTCATCACACAAAGAACACATCCACCATCAAGATGTTTAAATGTGATAACGAATTAAAACTTTAGTGGAAATAGTTTTGTTTTGTATTTTGGAAATGGCTGTCTAAACAATTTTTTAAAAAATAGAAAAATACGTTTCCGTAAGTTCTTTTTGTTATTGAAATAGTTGTGCTTTGTTTGCCACCGTAAACTCTTTTTGCATTTTTATCATAAAACTCAAAGTGTATTATTATTTTTTTGTTTGAATTTAATTGATTCTTTACTTCCAGTTTATTAATCAATACAAAATTTATGTAGTTGTTTTTTAATACAATATTCTTAATGGAATCTTCAAACTTTTGAGCGATGTACCTTCCGATATAATTTTTGTTTTCATTTGGAACATTGCTAATAACCGTCTTACCTAATTTACCTGAATTTTCAAATTCTTGTACTCTAAATGAGTTCCATTTTTGAAAAAATACCAAGCTATCGTTTAAATATTTTAGTTCAGGTTTATCGTAAATATTTTCTATTTTATACTCATTAAAGTTTCTTATGAATCGTTCCGTAACCAATTCTGAAATCTTTGTGTTCACCGAGTCTAAATTCATTTTGTTGTACTTAAACATTTCTCTGGTTCCTCTGTCTAGCTCAATCATTTTTTTTGATAATGGAAGCAACAGAATTTTTTTTTCTTGAGAAAAAACAAACCCTGAACCAATAAGATTAATGATGAATAATAATTTAAAAATCTTAAAATATGATTTCATGAATTCAGAGAATAAATTTTAATAAAAGTAAGAATTCTAAAATAAACTATACCTCAATCCTAAAAAATATCTTCTTCCTTGGTTTGGAGCAAATACATAAGTAGGGTCAAAGCTTAATGCATAGGGATTATCTGGTGTTACAATTACATTTCCGTTTGAATCTTTTTTTATGTTTTTATCAAATGGGTCGTTGGCTCTTGCAATTAAAAATGGATTGTTTTTTCCGGGTAAAAAATCAAATAAGTTTTTTATACCACCATAGATCTCGAAGTTTCTTATTCCGAAAAAAACCAGTTGAATATTTTGAATACTCCACCACGGCGACTTTTCATTTCTTGGATCAAGCTCTCCAATTAAAGGCAATTGCATTGGGCTAAATAAATTGCCGGTATAGTCTATTCTTAAATCATATTTTTCAATTTTATGAGAAATTGTCCAACTTGCAGAAAAATTTTCGGTTAAAATCTGTTGGTTTTTTTGTTGATTTTCTTTAATAAACACATCTAAAAAAGTACCGCCCAAAATAATATCGGTGGTTTCATTAAAATCAAAATCTACATTCATGGATAGTCCTCTGCTTACTCCATATCCGTTGATATTTTTATAGATTATAAGATTGGGGTCGGTGAGATAATCGGGTATTATTCTGTTGTTGAAATAGGTGTAAAACGCAGATAAATCAAAGGTTAGCTCTTTTTTATTGTTAAAACTAAATTTTTTAGTGTAGTTGAGATTTGTATTGAAAGATTTTTCTGGATTTAAATTTTCTAAAATTACCACTTTTCTTGCTCCCGTAAGTGCTGCATGGTCTTCGGTAAATAAATTTACTGCCCTAAAACCAGTGCCCGAATTTAACCTTATAATTGATTTATTTTTTAATATAATTTTATAGGCAAGTCTTGGTGTAACAATATTTTTATGAACTGAGTTGTAATCGTATCTTATTCCTGTTAAGATAGATTGCGCAGAATCTATTTTGTACTCATTTTGCACAAATATACCTGGCAAAAAAATCTTACTTGGATTGTTTAACCCACCAAATTCTAATGAAGTAGCTGTAGTATTGTCGTCATATACTGTATTTCTTATTGCTGCTCCAACTAAAAAATCATTTTTATTTATTTTTTTATCCCATACCAATTGTGCAAATCCAACAGATTGATTTGCTATGTATGAACTTGTTCCATATCTGCTGTCTTGATGGTGGTTGTTTAACGAAAAACTTAGGAATAATTTTTCTTTTGTTGGTAATTGATAATTCCCAAAAATTTCTAATCGTTTTGTATAAATACTTTCACCGTAAATACTATCTCCTCCTCTAAATTCTTTTCGCCAATTGGTTTCGCCGCCCCATCTTTCTTCATTAAAATATCTGGCTGCTAAAGAAAATTGTTTGTTGTTTTTTCTTTCGATGTTCCATTTTTGAAAAATAGAAATTCTTTTTTGTAAACTAATGTCAGTAAACCCATCTTTATTTTTATCTACTGCGTTATTAAAATAAAAATTATTTACGCCTGTAAGTACGCTAATTTTATTCCCAATATTAAATTTTGCACTCACATCGGTATTCAGCTCACTCCAGGAAGTGGCATAGGAATCGAATGAGAATTGTGGCGAGGAACTATTCTTTTTGGTAATTATGTTTATCAATCCACCAATTGCCTCACTGCCATAAATGGAAGATGCCGGTCCTTTTACAACTTCAATCTTATCTATCATTGCATTAGGAATTCCAGATAAACCATAAACAGTGGATAAACTGCTTACTATTGGCATCCCATCAATCAAAACCATGGTGTATGGCCCTGGTAAACCATTAATCCTTATATCGCCCGTGTTACAAATATTACAGTTTACCTGAGGTCTTATTCCGTTTACTGTTTGCAAGGCATCAAACAAACATGAACTAGGATTTTTGTTTAAGAATTTGCTGTTGTATACTTCAACCGGAACAAGACTTTCCATTCTGTTCACCTGTTTTAGTGTTCCACTCACAACCAATTCTTTCAACACTATTTTATTACCTCTTAGGTTGACATCAATTTTGTAGTTCTGTTTCGAATCTATTTTTATTTTTTTTGAAAATTTGGTGTAGCCAACAATAGATGTTTCTAAAATATAAGTTCCAAATGGAACTTTTTTTAACGAGTAATTGCCCACTGAATCTGACTTACAAGAATAATTATGGCCTTTTAAATAAACGTCAACCATTTCTAGGGCATTTTCCCCGTCAGTAATTTTTCCCTCTATGCTTTGGCTTTTTATTAATAAAGGAAAAGATAGATAAATTACAACAACAATAAATAGTTTATTTTTTTTCATTTGTTATGACCACAAAAGTATAAAAGTTAGGTTAATCTAACAAAAATTAAACAAAATATTTATTTTTAATTAAAGTTTATTAATTTTCACATTAAATATTAGGTCTTTGCAACTGATTTATTTTGTTTGGTTAATCTAAATTAAATTCAAACATTTTTTTATTTTTGCAACATGTTATCTGCCACTGAAGAGAATTATCTAAAAGCCTTAATTAAAATTTCTGAAAAAAATTCAATTGACGGAAAAGTGGGTACAAATGAATTAGCTTTAGATTTAGGTGTAAAACCTGCAACAGTAAATGATATGCTTAAAAGATTAAAAGATAAAAAGCTTATTGATTACGAAAAATACGGGAAAATAAAAATTACTAAATCTGGCAAAAAATCAGGAATCGAAATAATTAGAAGACATAGATTATGGGAAACATTTTTGTTTGATAAACTAAAATTTACTTGGGATGAAATACATGAAATTGCAGAATTACTAGAGCATGTAAACAACCCTAAATTAATTGAACGATTAGATGAATTTTTAAATTATCCTCAATTTGATCCCCACGGCGATGTAATTCCAAATTCTAAAGGAGAGATTAAAATACATTTCAAAAAAACTCTTTCAAGTGCTAAAGTGGGTAAAGCTGTAAAAATGGTTGCCATGAAAGAAAATTCTGATGTTCTTTTAAAGCATTTATTTGAATTAGGTTTGGGAATAAACAAATCACTTAAAGTTGTTAAAATTCAACCATTTGATCTCTCTATGAATATATTGGTAGAAAAAAAAACAATAACAATTTCAAATAAATTGGCAGAGAATATTTTTGTTGTATGCAATGATTGCAAAGTAATAGGGGAGTGCAACAAAAAATTGTGTGACCTAGAATAATTATTTTTCTGCCACTAGAATCTTATTAAATTTCATAAATTCTATTGTTTCTACTCTTCTATAATTTAACTTAAAATAATCTTCAATTTTTTCAAATTCAATTTGTTCTTTTTCATTCAAAACAATAAAATTAAAAATCAAAATTCCATTTTTATTTAATCTGTTTTGTAAAGGTTTATAAAACGAGGATTCTTTAATACTACTTGGAACTTCAATGTCGATAAATACATCAACAATAATTAAATCGTAGGTTTTAGTTATAGTTGTTACATAATCTTCGGCGAACGCTTCAACTAAATTTAACTCTGATGTAATCTCTTCAATAAAATATTTTTCATACAACGCTAGCACCTTTTCATCTGCTTCAACTCCAGTAATTTCAACGTTTTTATAGCCATTAAACAAGGCTGCAACGCTACCACAACCAAAACCTAAAACAAGAATGTCTTTTATTTTCTTATCTTCAATTTTTATTTTCTTAAACACAAATCTAAAGGCATCTTGCAGGCTACCATAAGAATAGTTGGCATTATATGTGTTTAACAACAATCTACCATTTCTAATCACAACTTGCAGAAATGGGTTTAAAATACTTTCAGTAGTTTCTATTTTAACGTCGAATATAAAACTTAAAAAATACTTTAGTTTCGAAACCAAAATTTTAGTTTTCTAGAATCATTTTTTTTACCGTCTCCACCCAGTAATCATTACTATTTAAGCTTTCTACTAATTGTATTTTTTCGCCACCGTGCTCCTTAAACAACTCGTCGTATTCTGCACCAATCTCATGAATTGTTTCCAGACAGTCTGCAACAAAAGCAGGAGAAAAAACTAATAATTTCTTCATGCCTTTGTTTGCAAATTCTTCAATTACTTTATCGGAGTAGGGTTTAATCCATGGGTCTCTTCCTAATCTACTTTGAAAACTCACTGAGTATTTTTCCAACGGAATTCCTATCTCTTTGGCTACATTTCTTGCAGTTTCGTAGCAACCTGCTTTGTAGCAATATTCATTTGCAGCTGTAATTTTTCCACAACAATTTTCTTTTAAACAGCAGTCAGTAAAATCTGTTCTTTTTATTTGTCTTTCCGGAATTCCATGAAAGCTAAACAATACATGGTCGTAATCTTTCCAATTGTATTTTTCTGAGCTTTTGGCAACACAACTTATGTAATCTGGATTCTGGTAAAATTTTGTAATAATTTTTATTTGAGGCATTACTTGCCATTTCCCAATTTCTTTCATCAATAATTCTATGGTAGAACCAGTTGTTGATCCTGCATATTGCGGATACAAGGGCAGTACAATTAATTTTTTAAAATATTTATTTTTCATCTCATCCAAAACCAATCGCATGTTTGGATTTTGATACCTCATTGCAAAATAAACTTCGTAATCAGCACCTAGCGATTCCCTTAGTTTATATGTTAAATTCTTGCCATGATACAAAAGTGGAGATCCTTTTTCTGACCAAATTTCTTTGTAAAGTTTTGCAGATTTTGGAGCTCTAAACGGAACAATAATTAAGTTTACTAAAAGCGCTCTTGCAATTGGATTAATATCTATTACTCTTCCATCGTTTAAAAAATCAAATAAGTATTTTCTTACATCTGATGTTGAAGGACTATCTGGAGTTCCTAAATTTATTAGCAATACTCCAGTTTTGTTGTTTTGGTTTTCCATATTTTTTGCAAATCTAATAATTGTCGTGCTTTACTCTAATTTCTTTGTATAAATTTGCTTGATAAACAATTGAAATTGCTTTTTGTATGGAAAACTCAAAAAAAATTTTTACTGATTCGGGAATTGAAATAAAACAGACATATCCTCCCACAGAACCTTTAATAGAAAAGGCCGGCGAATATCCCTTTACACGAGGTGTTCAGGCTGATATGTACAGGAGTAAATTATGGACAATGAGGCAATATGCTGGTTTTTCCACTGCCGAAGAGTCTAACAAAAGATACCATTATTTGCTAAACAATGGAACAACAGGGCTTTCCGTTGCGTTTGACTTACCTACCCAAATCGGGTACGATTCTGATCATGAGTTTGCAGATGGCGAAGTAGGTAAAGCAGGTGTTGCAATTGATTCTTTAAGAGACATGGAAGTTTTGTTTGATGGAATTGAATTAGAAAAAATCACAACTTCAATGACCATTAATTCTACTGCTTCAACTTTGTTGGCAATGTATGTTGCCTTAGCAAAGAAGCAAGGAGCTGATATCAAAAAAATTTCAGGCACAATTCAAAACGATATCCTTAAAGAATACGCTGCAAGAGGTACTTACATTTATCCTCCAAAGCCTTCGATGCGACTAATTACTGATATTTTTGAATACTGTAGCAAAGAAGTTCCAAAATGGAATACAATTTCTATAAGCGGTTACCACATTAGAGAAGCAGGGGCAAATGCTGTTCAAGAACTTGCTTTCACCCTTTCAAACGGTAAGTCATATTTATTGGCCGCTCTAGACAAAGGATTAGACATAGATGTCTTTGCAAAACGATTATCCTTCTTTTTTAATGCACACAACAATTTGTTCGAAGAAGTTGCAAAATTTAGAGCAGCTAGAAGAATGTGGGCTAAAATTACAAAAGATTTAGGTGCCAAAGATCCTAAAAGTATGATGCTAAGATTTCATACTCAAACTGGTGGTTCCACTCTTACTGCTCAACAGCCGCAAAACAACATCATCAGAGTTACCATTCAAGCATTATCTGCAGTATTAGGCGGCACTCAATCTTTGCATACAAACGGATTTGATGAAGCCATTGCACTTCCAACAGAAGAGGCTGCTCGAATAGCTTTAAGAACACAACAACTTATTGCTTTTGAAAGTGGAGTTTCCGAAACCGTTGACCCATTGGCAGGTTCTTACTTTGTTGAAAATTTAACCAACGAAATTGAAGAAAAAGCATGGGAATACATCAATAAAATAGATGCAATGGGCGGCTCAGTTCAAGCAATTGAAGAAGGATACATTCAAGATGAAATTGCAGGCTCGGCATACCGTTATCAAAATGACATAGAAAGTGGCGAAAAAATTATTGTTGGTGTAAATAAATTTACTGCTAAAGAAAATCCTATTGAAAATATTTTTGTTGTTGACGATAACATAAGGGTACAACAAATTGCTAAATTAAATCAACTTAAATCAGAAAGAGACAATCAAAAAATTACACTGCTTTTGCAAAAATTAGATGCAGATGCAAGGGCAAATGTTAACCTTATGCCTGGTATTTTAGAAGCATGCGAACAGTATGCTACACTTGGTGAAATTGCCGATACATTTAGAAATGTTTTTGGTGAGTACAGACCTAATTAAATTTATATGTCTTTTCATAATTTAAAATACCAACTAACGTGCAATAATCCTCACCGTCAATTTATTTCTATATCACTTGAATTTGACTCTAAGGAAATTTCAACCGCTCACATTCAATTGCCCTCCTGGCGACCCGGAAGATATGAGCTTGGAAACTTTGCAAAAAATATTAGAAATTTTAGTTGCACAGACAAAAATGGAAATAGCTTAATGTTTAATAAACTTAACAAAGACCTTTGGGAGATTGATTGTCCATCAACAAATAAAGTAATTGTTTCTTATGAATATTATGCCTCAGAAATCAACGCTGGTTCAACATACTTAGATGAATCACAGATTTACATAAACCCTGTAAATTGTTTTGCTTATCCTGTTCATCTCTTTAAAAGCGAATTAGAAGTTGAATTAGTTTTACCTATGAAGTATGAAATTGCTTCCTCATTTACATTCAATAAAACATTTATTGATACTGAGTTATGCTCTATTAAATTTTCTCATTCAAACTTTGATGAATTAGCGGATTCACCTTTCATTTGCAGTGATACTTTGCAACATAATTTTTATGAAATAAATTCTATAAAATTTCATTTGTGGTTTCAGGGAATTGCAAATCTAGATTGGAATTTGCTACTAAGAGATTTTTATGTGTTTACAAATGAACAATTAAATTTGTTTAAATCATTCCCCGGCAAAGAGTATCATTTTATTTTTCAAATTCTGCCAACTCCATTTTATCATGGCGTAGAACATTTAAATTCTACCATCATTGCTCTAGGCCCCGGAAATAAACTAATGAAGAAAGAAATTTACGACGAGCTTTTAGGAGTTTCTTGTCATGAATTATTTCACGTATGGAATGTAAAAAAAATACGTCCAACAGATATGCTTCCTTATGATTTTACGCAAGAAAATTACAGTAAACTTGGTTTTATTTACGAAGGAATAACTACTTATTACGGAGATTATTTGTTGTATCGTTCAGGTGTTTTTTCTGAGCACGATTATCTTACTACCTTACAAGAACAGATTCAGAAACACTCCGATAACTTTGGAAGAAAAAATTATTCGGTGGCAGAATCTTCTTATGATACTTGGTTAGACGGATATGTAAAAGGTATTCCAGATAGAAAAGTTAGCATTTATACCGAAGGTTGTTTAATTGCTTTTTTGATGGATATTAGTATAAGAAAAAGTACCCACAATAAACATTCACTCGATGATGTAATGAGAACATTATATTCTGAATTTGGACTCAAAAACAGAGGTTATGATTTTAATTCATTTAAAAATATTTTGGAGAAAATTTCTAATGAAAAGTGGGATGACTTTTGCAACAATTTTATTTTTGGTACAGAATCAATGATTTCTCGGTTAGAGTCTTCTTTTGATTTTTTGGGATACGATTTACACTTTATTCCCTCCTCTAATGCCTATGAAAGCACATTAGGAATTAAAGCGGATATAAATGCCAATGGCAGCTATATTGTAAATGCTATTTATCCAAATTCTAAAGCCGATATGGCCGGCATAGCAATTGGCGACAAAATTATTGCCATGAATGGTATTGAATTAAAATCTGACTGGAACGATTGCTTTAACTTATGCAACGATAAAAATTTAACACTTCAACTATTTTCGAAATCTAAATTTAAAGAGGTAAATTTAAAATTATCACAAACAGATTATTATTCTCGTGCTATTATTTCAAGAAAAGTGGGGGTTTCAGATTTTCAAAAAAACAACCACACAATTTGGAGCAGTAATAATTAATTAATGAATTAACCATTAAAAAAACATGTGCAAGATATCATAGTAAATGGGGTTTGTGGTAAAGCCCCTAAGTATTAAATAAAAATTGATAATTTGCGAACTAAATGGATAAATCAATAAATTTTTGGGATTTGTAAATATTTTAATAAATTTATCCAAATAATTTTATCCTAAATGGAAAATAAATTAGATAATAATTTACTTTCTTCAATTTCTACAAATTCTTTTCAAAAACTTTTGGAGGCAATTGCAGAAGCTTATCTTGTTATAAATTCCAAATTAGATATTATTAGATTGTCGCCCACAGCAAAAGAAAAATTTGGGAATAGCTCTAATCTAAAAATTCACCTGAATAGTGAACAAATAAGTTCTATTGAAACAAAAATTGCTGAACAAACAACTGTTTTTCAACAACCCCTTGAATTAAGTTTTAATGGAAACAGGTATTGGATTGTTTATTCTTTGCTTTTTTTAAAAGACGACAATAAAAATGAAATCTTATTCTTGTATTCTTTAAAATCAGAAGAAAACTTTTATCGTTCTAATCATCAGATAACTTCTATTTCGCTGGATTATACTATGGAAATAATAGTATTTCTTGACGAAAAATTTAACTATTCCTTTGTAAGCAATTCATTTAAAAAAATTCTTGGATACAGAGATTTTGATGTGCTTGGACTTTCTTGTTTAGATTTGATGCATCCAGAAAGCAAAAGAGCCGCAAGAGATTTATTATCTCAGTTAAAAGCTGATAATTTGTTTAATGAATCTGAAATAGTTTTAAGATCAAAACTAGGAAAATACCTAACCTTTATTTGTAAAATTCATTCCATTTCCAATTCCAATTCAACCTATAAGTACTTAATTACCGGAATAGATATTAGCAATTTTAAAGAAAAAGAAAATAAACTAACGTACGATTTAGAATTTTTTAGAAATCTTTACGATGCTTCGCCTGATTTAGTTTTCTTAAGCACAATTAGCGATAGAAAAATTGTAAACTGCAACAAAAAGGCAGTTGAGGTATTAGGATTTAAGCACCCAAGTCAAATAATTGGTAGAAATACCTCTTCCTTCAGAAAGAAACCAGTATCATCAGAAGATTTAGATAAATATTCTAGAATATACGAAAGTGGCCAGGAATATAGCGAAGAGCTAGAGTGGTTAGATAACAATGGCAACTGTTTTTGGGCTTCCGTTACTATTAAAAAAATTAATATTTTAGGAACAGATTATGAATTAAAAAGGATTACAGATATTTCCAGAGTAAAAAGTTTTGAAACAATTATTAGGTTGGGGGAACAAAGACAACAACTTTACCAAAAACAAACTCCTCTGGGCTACATAGAATGGAACTTAAATTTTGAAGTAATGGAGTGGAATCAGTCTTCCGAAAGAATTTTTGGATATACTAAGGAGGAAATAATGGGTAAGCACGCCTCAATAATTATTCCTAAAAAAGTTCAGCCCCAAATAATTGAAAGCGTATGGAAAGAATTGTTAAATAAAACGGGAGGCAGCAGAAGTACAAATATCAATATAAATAAAAATGGACAGGTTATTCATTGCGAATGGTATAACTCTCAATTAAGTGATGCAGAAGGAAATATTTTAGGCGTTGCTTCCATGGTTTTAGACAACACAGAAGCGGTGCATGCCAATTCTGAATTGTTAAAATCGCTCAACGAAAAAGAGGTACTGCTTTCAGAAATTCACCACCGTGTAAAAAATAATTTAGCAGTTGTGTCAGGCTTACTTTTTTTACAATCCGAAGCTATTAAGGATGAACCAACAAAACAATTGTTTAAAGAAAGCGAAACCAGAATTAAATCAATGGCATTAATTCATGAAAAATTATACAACACCGATAATTTTTCTGCCATCAAAGTAAGCGATTATTTTAGAGATCTTTGGCAAAGTATTTTAGCTTCTTATCAATTTGTGCAAAATGTTTTGGTTGATTTTGAAATTGAGGACAAAGAAATGTCCATGAACGTTGGTTTAACTTATGGGTTAATATTAAATGAGTTAATTACAAATTCTCTAAAATATGCTTTTGCTGCTGTAAAACAACCTGTGATTTTTATCTCTTGGCAAGAACTAGATGGAAACCACGTTTTAATATACAAGGATAACGGCATTGGTTTTAATTGGGAAAGTGCCCTTAACAAAGGTAATTCCATTGGCTTAGAATTGATAAATGCATTAATTTTACAACTTAGGGGCACCATGAGTTTTAAAAATGAAAATGGAGCATATTTCCAAATTAATTGCAATCCAATTTCTTAATATATTTACAACATGAAATATTCCTATCTTTCGCAGACAAAAACATGCTCAAAATATAGTTTTTTGCTTTTGTCTATTCTTTAAATTATACGTAAATGAAAAATATTATTCTTGTTGAAGACGATTCAATTCTTGCCTTTGTTGTAAAAAAATACATCGAAAAAATGAGCTGTAATTGTACTGCAATTGCTAGCTCTTTTGATGAAACTATTGATGCTGTAAAAAATAATCCAAGCGATTTAATTTTAATGGATATAAATTTAATTGGGCCAAAAAATGGCATTGATGCGGCAGAAGAAATTAGAAAATTTTCTGCTATACCAATCTTTTTTCTAACAGGAAATTCCGATAAATCTTTTGTTGCTAAAATGGAAGCAATTTCTAATTCTACTTTTCTAATTAAACCTGTTAGCTTTGAAGATTTAAAATTAAAAGTTGAAACATTCAATTATTAAACTTACTCAATTTAGCAAGGCTTCCGGTTGTGGTTGCAAAATAGATAATTCTATTTTAAAAGAAATTATTAAAAATACCAGTCTACAAAATTCTACCTTCTCAAATTTAATTGTTGGCAATTCTTCAAACGACGATGCTGCTGTTATTGCATTGGACGAACAAAATTTCTTAATTTCTACTACCGATTTTTTTACTCCAATTGTTGACGATCCGTTTGACTTTGGAAGAATTGCAGCAGCAAATTCTATCAGTGATGTTTATGCAATGGGAGGTAATCCTATTTTAGCAATTGGTATTTTAGGTTGGCCCATTTCAAAAATTGAACCCAATATCGCCACAGAAATTTTAAACGGTGCAATTGAGGTATGCAAAATTGCAGGTATACCTTTGGCTGGTGGTCATACTATAGAAAGCTCCGAGCCTTTTTTTGGCCTTGCTGTAAATGGTTTAGTCAATAAAAAAAACTTAAAAACCAATGCTGGTGCAAAACCTGGAAATTTATTACTACTAACAAAACCACTTGGCTTAGGAATATTAAGTGCTGCTATAAAAAGAGGGTTGATTTCTGAAATAGAATATGCTGAATTTTTACATTATTCTACCCAACTCAATAGCATTGGCGCTGAACTTGCAAAAATAGAAGGAGTAACAGCAATGACTGATGTAACAGGTTTTGGTTTTTTAGGACATTTGCTCGAAATAACAAAGGCTTCGGGTGTTTCTGTTGCGATAGAAAAAAGTAAAATACCAATTCTCCAATCGGCTCAAAATTATTGCAATCAATTTGTTTATCCTGATATTACTACCAAAAACTACAACAATTACAAAGAAAATGTTAGCGGTTTAGAAGGCTTGGATTTTATTTCGCTATGCGACCCACAAACCAACGGGGGACTTTTGCTTGCCATTGAACCAAATAAAATAGAAGTTGTAGTAGAGTTAATGGCAAAGTTTGATATTGACAAAAAGTGCTTATCGGTGATTGGAGAATTTCAATTGCAACAAGAAAATGGTGGAATAGTATTGGTATAACATCTCTTTTTACACATCCAAGTTTAACGATATTTTGAGGATATTAGTTTTCATTTTTTCTTACCAGTATAATTTAACGGTGCAGTTCAATTATTAAAATGTTTAAAATTTAGTCTTGTTAATAGCACTATTCATCGAAAAATTTTAACCATTAGTTTTTAATTACATATAAAATTATAACTTTGTAATAAGATTAAAAATTTATGAAAACAAATTTCAAACTATTTATTGCAATTACGTTTTCTGTTATGGTGCAAGTTGCATTTGCCCAGTTTAATACTCCAAGTATTAATGGTATCATAGCTGCCAACGAATACGGTGTGCATACCGACGGGCAAAACCAGCAATCAAGTGGCGGCGGTATTACTTATCTAACTTGGGATGCAAATAATTTATATATAGCTTTATCTGGTTCTAACCCATCAAACGCTTTAGTATTTTACCTCGATAAAGATCCTCAAATACCTGTAAATGGAGGTATTGATGCAGATGGAACCAACGTAGGTTTTAATTACGATGGAACAAGCTTTGCCTAAGTTGTTCGTAGTCTCTGACTACGAACTGCCACAAGTCAATCTCAGATTGACAAACTGATTAGACTCAAGTATAATAAAATTAACAGAATAATAACAGTGCAAATTAAAATAAATAATAAATTTGGTAATAAATTTTAAATCAAAGCAAACATGAATAGCATCATACAATTAAATTAGCTTTAAACATTACAATTTGCAATCAGTATAAACGAACAAAAAAATAAATTCAAATAACAAAATATTCTAGTAAACAAATAAACAATAGCATGAAAAGTAAACTCAACAAAATTATTGCAGCAATTCTAATTTATAATTTAGGTGTTTTCTCCCTCCCTTTAGGGGAGGGTTGGGGTGGGGCTGTTGCTCAAACCATCCCCAACGCTGTTAACTTCCAAGCCATTGCACGCAATGCAGTAGGCTCGCTTATTACCAATTCCAATGTGCAGGTAAAAATAGAAGTGCTTGATGGCAGCAGCAGTGGCCCTGTTATGGTTACCTTGGTTTACACACCCACTACCGATGCTTACGGACAATTTAACTTTGCCATAGGTGCAGGCTCGCCAGTAGTTACCGCTGGTACAGTAGCTAACTTTGCAGCCATTGATTGGGCAAGCAGTGCCAAATTTATAAAGGTAAGCCTTAGCCCATTGGCAGATAATAATTACACACTCATTAGCAACACACAAGCCACCGCAAGTTTTTATGCCTTTGGTGCAAAAACCGCTGAAAAGGTTAATATAACAGGCACAAACGGCCAAGTGCTAAAACACAACGGAACTACTTGGGTGGCGGGGACGGATGCTGGCTCTACTTTTATTGCGCCAACAGTGCAACGTTTTACTTCAGGTAGCGGAACTTATGCAAGGTCTGCTGGAGTGTTATATATAGAAGTTGAGTTAGTTGGTGGAGGTGGAGGAGGTTCAACAGCCTCATTTGCTGGAGGTTCTGGCAGTTCTACTACTTTTGGAACAAGTTTATTAACTGCAAACGGCGGTGCAGGTGCTGCTGCTAATATAAATGGTCGTACTGGTGGAGTAGGTGGAACAACAACAGTAAATGCACCAGCAATTACCTTGGTTGCAATTACAGGTAGCGCTGGAGGAGCAGGTTCAAGAAACTCTACAAGTGACCATTCAGGCAATGGAGGAGCCACTCCTTTTGGTGGTGCAGGCGGAGGCGGAACTACAGCTGACCCAGAATCGGCTCAAAAAAATGGAATTGCAAACTCTGGTAGTGGTGGAGGTGGTAAATCAGCTTCAGGCCCAGGAGGTGGAGGTGGCGCCGGAGGCTATATTAAAGCACTTATAACTTCACCAAATGCAACATATACCTATTCAATTGGTGCTGGCGGTTCTAGTTCAACAGGTGTAGGTGGTTCTGGTGTCATAATAGTCAAAGAATATTATCAATAAAAAGAAATTAAAAATAAAATGGGATTAACACCAATCTGTCCTTAGTCTGAAGCAAAGGCAAAGCAAAGGGACTAAGGACAAATAGAAATAAAAAAGGTAAGTACCCCGCTACCGCAAGCGTCCCGCTTGTGGCAGCATGAAGTAAAGGAAAACCACAAGGCAAGAGCCTTGCGGTAGCAGAGAAGCAAAGGAATCCGCCGCGGCGGAGCAAAGGGAACTAAGGATTAAAAGAAAAACGAAATAATTTAAAAAGTAAACAATAAAAACTAAGCTAAAAAATGAAAAAGCACTTCTACAAAATCATCGCACTATTGTTAGTTATCAATTATCAATTGTCAACTATCAATTGTCAGGCACAAAACATTCCCAGTGCAGTAAACTTTCAGGCAGTGGCACGTAATGCCAGCAACCAAATAGTGGCAAACACCACCATAGAAGCCCGTATTACCATTACGCAAGGCAACGGAGGTGCAACACTTAGGGCATTAACCTTCCAAAAAACAACCGATGCATACGGACAATTTACATTAAGCCTTAGCGAAGGAGATGCAAGTTCTTCTAGCGGGCCAACCACATTTAACAATATAAATTGGAGCACCGGAGACAAATGGCTGAGAGTAGAGTTTAGGCCAAACTTAGTAGATGCTTTTACGCTAATTAGCAATTCACAAGCTTCTGCTTCTTTTTATGCCTTTTCTGCAAGAACAGCCGAAGAGTTAAAAACTACTGGTGCAAACGGCCAAGTACTAAAACACAACGGAACTACTTGGGTGGCAGGTACGGATGACAATGGGGGCCCTGCTGGTGGTTTAATAGCTTTTACCGGAACAACTGCTCCAACAGGTTGGTTATTGTGCGATGGATCTCAAGTTTCCAGAACAACTTATGCAGCTCTTTTTGCCGTAATTGGCACCGCCTATGGGGCTGGTGATGGTAGCACAACTTTTCATCTGCCTGATTTAAGAGGCCGTTTTGTTAGAGGTGTAGATGGCACTGCCAATAACGACCCTGATAAAGCTACACGAACATCAAGTAATAGTGGCGGTAATACAGGTAATAATGTTGGTAGTTTGCAAGTAGATGAACTTAAAAGTCATACCCATCAACACGTCCAATATGCCACAACAACTTCTACTGGTGCTTTTGCTTTTCCTCCCCAAGGCAATTTGAATACACCTCAATTTGGTACAACTACAAATGCGGGTGGTAACGAAACCCGCCCAAAAAATGTTTATGTAAATTATATTATTAAACATTGATTGAATTAACCCAAGTTGTCCGTAGTCTCCAGACTACGGACTGCTAAAAGTCAATCTCTGATTGACAAACAGATTAGGTTCAGAAATAATAATAGTAACAGAATATTAGCAGTAAAAAGAGAAAATAGAAATGCAAATAATAATAGAGCCACATACATTGCAGCGTGCTGTTGAGCGTGGTGCAGATGAAAGCGAAATTATTGATGTGCTTACAAATGGTATAGAGGTAGATGCAAAACAAGGAAGATTAGCAAAATCAAAGGCATTTTTGTTTCAACAATTAAGAAACAATAAATACTATGAACAAAAAAGAATTGATGTTTTTTACATCATAGAAAATGATAAAATAATAACAGTAACAGTTTATGTTTTTTACGGAATATTTGAATAAATAAATTTAATAATTAAAACAATGACAATACACTACGACTCAAACACCGATATGCTTTATTTAAGATTAGAGCAACAGCAACAAACGGTAACAAACAAGCGTGTTACCGACGATATTGTACTCGATATGGGTGAAAATGACAAAATAGTTGGAATAGAAATAATGGATGCTTCCAAGCATATTAATTTGGAGGCTTTGTTTCCAATTAATTATTCAAAGGCAGTCTAAATTTACAAACAATCTGTCCTTAGTCTGAAGCAAGGGAATCCGCCTCGGCGGAGCAAAGGGACTAAGTACAAATAGAAATAAAAATGGTAAGTACCAAAATAAAAACCACAAGGCAAAAACCTTGCTTTAGCAAAGAAACAAAAGGTTAAAGAATAATAGTAACAGAATAGTAAAAATAGAAAATAAAAATTAAGAAACATGGGACTAGTTTACGCAGATATAGAATTAATAAATGCAGCCGAAAAGGTAATGGCAAAGCGTCATTTAATTGGCGATGATGAAGTTAATAGCATTCGTATAAACATGTTAGTGGATAGTGGCGCTTATATGATGGCTATTAATGAAACTATTT
This sequence comes from Bacteroidota bacterium, assembly GCA_037131955.1. GTDB lineage: Bacteria > Bacteroidota > Bacteroidia > UBA4408 > UBA4408 > CAIMMJ01. The sequence goes on along the minus strand of JBAXQC010000001.1, from coordinate 78,444 downwards.
GCCAACAGCTAAACCTTACACCAACTGGTAAGCGTAAAGCACAAATGGCTGATAGTTCTGTAGTTGAGTATGATGTTGTGGGTCCAATTGAAGTTAGGTTTAAAAACAGGGATACAGCTTGTAATGCCCTTGTTTTGCCTGGCGACAGTGAGCCATTGTTAGGTGCAATTCCGATGGAAGAAATGGATGTATTGATTCATCCTTTGCGTCAAGAGTTGATTGTGAATCCCGAACACCCAAATTTTGCGCAACTAAAAATGAAATAATCTGGTATCCACTAACTCCCAGTTGTCCGCAGTCTCTGACTACGGACTGCTAAAAGTCAATTTTTAATTGACAAAACAAAAATGACTTAAAAATAAAAATGATTAAAAAAGTTTACATAGACACATCGGTAGTAGGAGGTTATTTCGATAAGGAATTTGCCGAATCTACGATGCCGCTTTTTGAAAATGTAAATGCAGGTAAAACAACATTAATAGTTTCTGATTTGCTGGTCAAAGAATTAGAACTTGCCCCTATTTTTGTAAAGGACTTTTTCAAAAAATTGCCTCAAAAACAAATTATAAATATTCAATTATCTAAACAAGCTACTGAATTGGCAGATGAATATATAAAAGCTAAAGTTGTTGGTAAAACAAGTAGGGCCGATTGTCAGCATATAGCTATGGCAACGCTATCAAATGCCGAAGTTTTAGTAAGCTGGAATTTTAAACATATTGTTAACCTTGATAGAATAAGAGGTTACAATTCAGTAAATATGAGATTAGGATTTCCAACAATAGAAATAAGAACACCCAAAGAAATTGTATAAAATGGTAACTACACGCAAAAAGAAAAAAGCAATTCAAATAGTAGATGGTTTTGACGCTATTAAAACAATGAGAAAAATTAGAGATAAAATTAGTTTAGAAATAATGAACTTAACCTATGAAGAAGAGCGTAAGTATTTAAGTAAACAAAACAAAAAGTAACCCAGTTGTCCGTAGTCTCCAGACTACGGACTGCTAAAAGTCAATCTTAGATTGACAAAACAGATTAGGTTCAAGAATAATAATAGTAAGAGAATACTATCAATAAAAAGAGAATAGAAAAAAAAAAGATTTAAATAAAATACCATGAATAAATTAATTACAATGCTTGTTTTAGCAGTAACATTCAGTTTACAGCTTGTAGCACAAAGTTTGCAAATGCAAACTTTTAGTAACAACAACGGCAATACAAGTTTACTGAGTTTTGCTATTGGCGAACCACTTGTGGGCAACTTCCCGGCTTCGGGTGTGGGTTTGCTGATGGGCGGCAATAGCAATACCTTACAATCGGGATACACAACCGTTGCCAATGGCGATTGGAATATAGGCGCAACTTGGGTTGGAGGTACCGTGCCTCCAGCAGGGGCTGATATTGTAATCAATCACAACGTAGTGTTGAACCAAGATGCAACAGTATCAAGTTTAACAATAAATCCAGGCAAAACATTTACTTTAGGTGATGCTACAATAAGAACCCTTACCATAAACAATGCTACAAGTGGCACAACACTTGTTAACAATGGCACTTGGGCAACTAGTGCTGCGGCAAGTAAATTAGTTTTTAGTGGAGCGGCTACACATACGATTTCTGGCACAAGTTCACTTAGAAATGTATTTCTCTCTACGGGTGTCAATTTTGGATCAAATACGACAGTAACCGGACTAATGGAAATAAACTCAGGTGGCTTTGTGTCTGTAAATCCTCCAATTTATTCAACTACTTCAACATTGTCATATAATACTGGAGGTTTATATAATAGAGGTACAGAATGGAATAGCGCTATTACCGCTGTACCAGGTTATCCGCAAAATGATGTATTTGTAAAATCTGGTACATTGAATTTAGGTGGAGCTGACCCTGCAAACTCTCATACATGTGCCAAAGATTTTTATATCTATCCAGGAGCTTCTGTTAACATGAATCAAGTAGGTAGTGTAATGACTAATTTCCTAAAATGTGGTAGATTAAGAATGGAAGGTAATCTAATATTATCTTCTGCCGTTGGTGGTGATTTGCAATTAACAGGTAATTTTTGGCAATATTCTACTGCTACTTTTACTCCAAATGGGAGAGCTGTTACATTTACAGGTACTCAAGCAACACAACAAATAATAAAATTTGGTTCAGGAACAGTTACGTTCGATTACTTGATTATTGATAAAACTATTGGCACAGTTCAGTTATATAATACCGCACCTGATGCTACCAATGTTCTAATAAATAATGACCTTACATTAAGTGGTACTAATACCATTCAACTTGATTTGAATGGGCAAACACTAACAATGAATGGAACGTCTAACATCAACATTAGTGGTAACGTTACCAAAAATATAAATAGTACAAATGCTGGTGGTAGCTTCTCCATAAATGGTGGCGTAAAAACAGTAGTTGCTGCTGGTACTACCTTGTTAAATTTTGCTTCAAATGTTTCAATAATTACAACAGGTGGAATAAACTTTGGTGCAAATGTTTCTACAGTAAATGGGTTTTTAAGTATAGGAACAGGAGGCTATGTAGATACAAATCCTCCAATTTATAGCAATACTTCTACCTTAAATTATCAGCCAGGTGGTGCCTATGTTGCTGGCGCAGAATGGGCAACCAATGCTACTTCTGGTGTGGGTGTTCCATTTAATGTAAATATTACAAATAACACCTCACTTAATTTTGGTGCAAGTTCGTTATATAGAGCAATAATAGGAAACTTATCATTTGCTTCCGCCGGAGATATTCTTACTCTTTCTACTGTGGCAGGAGGAGATTTAAAAATTGCCGGAAACCTTACATATACCGGAACTGGAACCAATCACATTGCATCAAACAGCAGAACAGTATTTTTTATTGGCACCAATGTTCAAACCTTTACTTGGCCAACTGTTACAGATATTCATGCTATAGAAATTGATAAAACAGCAGGAAGTGTCACCTGCACTAGTACTTCATCTTCTTATTTAAGATTGATAGGAGGTTCTTCTGCAAATATTTTAGCTCTTACCAACGGAAATATCACAATGGGTGGAGGAACAGCCCTTAGATTTGGCAATACAGCAGCCAAAAACATAAATATAGGGGTAAGTGGAACTAGAACGTTAAATAGTTTAAATGCATTTGGACCAGGTAGCTTAACTATTACAACATCGGGAGCTTCTCAAATAAATCTAACTGGGGTGGGAGCTTTTTCCCAAATTGATTTTGGGAACAGTCTTTCAACCATTACGAACAATTTAAGCATAAATACAGGCGGATCGGTAGTTAATAATGGACCAGCCTATTCTGGCAGTACAACTTTATTTTATAATTCAGGAACATTAACTCGTGGTGCAGAATGGAGTGCAACCTCAGGATATGGTTACCCTTTTAATGTTACTATATCTTCTGGTGTTACACTTAATTATGGTGTAAGCGTAGCTACCAGCACCGCCATTGCAGGTACACTAATTGTGCAAAGTGGGGCATCTGTAAACATGAATAGCCCTTCAAATATGACCGCCAATACTCAAGTTACGTCATTAATTCTTAATGGCACATTAAATCTTTCAGCATCGTCTGGCGGGAGTTTTACCGTAAACAACGGTAATGTTACTCTGAATGGAACTCTCAATCAAAATGGAAACGATTTTATAATTCAAGGAACTACCAATGGAATAATTTCAGGAACTAATGCAAAATTTAGTAAATTAATATACAATAGAACAGGAGTTGCCGCTGTTCACCCTGTAGATATTTCTGTTTGTGAAATGACCATTGGAGCTGGATCAAATTTTGTAGTGCAAAATGATCTAAAACTAATTGTAGATGTAAATTTATATACTGGTCTACCGCCATCCTTTGGAAACATTATAAAAAACGGAAGTTTAAGTTTTCTTGGAACAGGGTATTTAGAATTTAAAAATGGAAATGTTACTTTTGATGGATCCACCCCAATTTCATTTAAAAAGGTTTCATTAGATAACGCAACAGCAGTTTTTACAAATTCTGCCTACACCATTAGTGATTCTTTAGTTTTAAAAAATGCCTCTTCCTTTGATAATAGTTCAATTGCACCTTCTTATGGGGCAAGTTCTTATTTAATTTATTCCGGAAATGGTTCAATTTCAAGAGGCACAGAGTGGTCTGCCTTATCTGGACCAGGTTGCCCTCAAAATGTAATTGTAAGAACCAATTCTCAATTGCAATTTGCTTCATTTGATGTAAATGATAACACACCAATAAAAGTTACCAATAATTTTACCATAGAAGGAGGTAGCACCGTTGATTTAAACACCGGAGGAAATCAATTTTTTTCTACTTTACAGATAGTTGGAAATTTAACAATAGGAAATTCCGGCAACGGAACGATAGTATTATCAAATTCAGGTGATCAAGAGCTAAAGTTAGGTGGTAATTATACTTTAAATGCAGGTTCAACTTTCACTCCAAATTCATCAAAAATAACTTTTACGGGGGCAGCCGAACAAAACATTACTTTTTTAGGTTCAGGAAATTTCTACGCTTTGAAACTTGCAGGTGCTGGTGGTGCCAAGTTGTTTTCTAACATTAACGTAGCCAATGACCTTGAATTTAGCAATTCTTCTAACGGTGATTTAGACTTAAATAATTTTAATCTTACTCTTTCAGGCTCTGGCTTGATTGTAAATGAGGACAATGATTCTAAAATAATAAATACATCAGCTAGTCCTGTTTATGGGCAAGGTTATGTTGGTTATACCCAAAATGTTTTATCGTCAACCCTAAGTGATGGTTCAAATTTAGGTATCGAATTACAAAGTACTACAGGAAACATTGGCAACGTTGCAGTAAGACGTTACTCCTTGCCAATTGTTGGTGTTGGAACAACATCAAGTATCAAAAGAGTCTATGAAGTAATAACTCCATCTGCAATTACCGCCAATGCAACCATAGATTATTTAAACAATGCTTCAGAATTAAATGGAAATTCCGAAGTACAAGGCTTATTTCAATTGTTCAATACAAATGGTATTGCCAATTTTAACGTTGGAGGAAACTATAATTATGTTACACCAACGCAAATTGGAACATTGCAACTCAATTCTCCAACCAATATAAACTTTATAGCAGGTTCCAATTTCTTTACAGCTGCTAGCATAACAGCTGTTCCACTTTCAGGAATAATTAATTTTCCGGCAGATGTTTCAACACTAGAAGAAATTGTAAACAACATAAATGCCAATGGAGTGGGAGCTGGAGGTGTTACAGTCAATATTACTCCAGGATATATTGGTTCTCTTGGAAACATTTTAATTGATGTGCAAAACAATCCTCCATCCGCAGCAAACCCATTAATTTTTCAAGGTGATCCAAACAATCTTCCCACCTTTAACGCAAGACCAGGTGGAACAATAGACCGCGATGGTGTGGTAAGAATTGTAGGAACTAGTTTCGTTACCATTCAAAACATTATTTTTGTGGATCCTCCAATAAACGACGACAATTTTGAGAGAATGGAGTGGGGTATTGCAATTCTCAAAAAAACAAATAACGATGCAAGCCAAAATGTTACAATTAGAAATTGTAGAATATTTTTACAAAATGCTGACACCGCTTCTACAGGTATTTATTTGGGTAATCATGCTTTTGATCCTACACAAAGTTATACACCAACACTTCCAACAGGTAACTTCGATCAAATAAGAATTTGGGGAAATACCATCACAAAAGTCAATAAGGGCGTAATTTTAAGAGGTTTTTCTTCTGCTTCATCTAATTTATTAGAAAGAAATATTTTTGTTGGAGATTCGGCTGTAAGCCAAAATGGTAATATTCTCAATAACCTAGGTGGAAATACAACGCCTACCATTGGAGTTCAATTAAACAACGTAGCAAGTTTTGTGATTGGAAATAATTCAATTGACAATACTGCTAATGGCGGTCAAAATACACAAGGAGATATAAGTGGTATTTCAGTAATTGGAAACACGAGCGGTAATTCAGTAATTGCATCAAACACTTTATCACTTAAACAAGCAATTACAAATAAACCAATGATGGTTATCAACAACGGTTTAAATTCAACTTCTGCATTTTTAAGAATTAAAAAGAATGTAATTCAAAATTCACTGGTAACTGCAGGTTCTAGTGGAGAGTTTTTTGCCATTAGAAATGTTCAACCAGAAATTTATAAACTGCAAATAGATTCCAACAGAATTGTTAACAACGTTAATATAAATACCTCTGCCAATGTTTATGGAATATACAATACTTCAGAAACAGAAAGGGTGTATATATTAAAAGATACTGTTCGTAATTTTACTTCATCAACTCCTGCAGATATGTTTGTAATTTACAATCCTTCAGGTGCAGATTCTGTTGTTGTATCAGAAAATACAATAACCAACATTTCAAAAACTGGATCGGGCGGAACATTGGCAGTCTATTACAATGATGCAGTTGCAGGTTTTGTAGCAATGGCAAGTCAAGGTAATAACGGAGGAGTTCAAATACAAGCTGGTGCTGGAGTAGAAAGAATCGTTAAAAACTATATAAAAAATGTAACAGGTTTTGGAGTTTCTAATGTAAGAGGTATTTTAACTACGGGCAGAACTACTTTTGATAAAATTGTAAATCAAAATAAAATAAAAACTTTTACCGCTTTTGGTGGAACAATTAAGGGTATAACAATAGCCGACGGTAATGATATTTCTGCAAATACAAATACTTTGGATAATTACACATCAAATTCTTCTATCTATGCCCTAGAGGCAATTAATGGGGTTATTTTAAGTGTAGACAACGATTCTATTTTTAATATTACCCAAACTGGCGCGGGTAATGCCTATGGAATTTTACATACAACAACTTCAAGTGGAGGACACACTAAAAATATAAAAAATAACGATATTTTTAATATTTCAAAAACCACCTCAACCGGCGACGTGTATGCAATAGCTCATGAAGAATCTGGAAATGGAAGTACTTCTATGACCACAAATGATAATTTTATTGATGATATAAATAACAGTGGAGCAGGTGCAGCTTATGGGATTTTGCATACGGGCAGTGGAAGTGGAGGTCCAAACAATATAAACAACACTTCAAATGATATAGACAATATAACTAGCAGCGGATCAGGTTCGTCTTATGGAATACTGCATACAGGAAGTGGAAGTGGAGGTCCGAATAACTATTATTTTACAACCAACAATATTGTAAATATTTCAAATTCTGGAGCAGGTTCATCTTACGGAATATTGCATACTGGAAGTGGCAGTGGAGGTCCAAATCATTTTACTGATTTAGGAAATACAATTAATGCTATTATTAATAGTTCTGGCGGAGAGGCTTACGGTATTTACAGCGAATCTAGCGCAACTACTCCAGGATTAAATCAAGCAAGAACAATTACTGGAAATGGAATTTCCAATATAACAAACACTGGAGGTGGAGCTGCTTTTGGTATTTTACATACAGGCTCTGGTTCAGGTGGACCGAATATTGTAAATTGTTCAACTAACACTATTGAAAATGTTAGCAGTAACGGAACAGGTTCAGCATTTGGTATTTTACACACAGGCTCAGGCTCTGGAGGCCCTAATAATTTCGCTAATTCGAGCAACATAATTAATAATATTTCAAATTCTTCCAATGGAAATGCCTTTGGAATATTGCATACAGGCTCTGGTTCTGGCGGTCCAAATAATTTTTCTAGAGTATCCAATACAATTTCAAATGTAACCAATTCTGGAAGCGGTAATGCATACGGAATACTGCATACTGGTTCAGGTTCGGGTGGTCCAAATATTGGAATTACAAGAAACAATACAATAAGCAATTTATCCACATCAACTGGTACAGGAGCTTGCTTTGGAATTCTTCATACTGGTAGTGGAAGTGGAGGACCTAACAAAGCCAGAATATCCGGAAATACATTATCAAATTTCTCTTCAGCGTCCGATTCAATTGAGGGAATTAGAATTGTAACCGTTGACTCCCTAAATTTGGAGAATAATAGAATTGTAAAATTTGCAACTGTTTCTGGCAAAGTGGAGGGTATAAATATTACTTCCACACAAGCGGGATTGCTAGGCGTAGTTTCTAACTCTGTAATTGGAGATTTTACAACAGTTTCAAGTAATTCAAGTGATGCAATTTCAGGAATAAACATAAATGGAACTACTGCCACCTCTATTAAATTCTATTACAACTCCGTTTATTTGCAGGCTTCAAGTAGCGGCGGTTCATTTGGTTCAAGTGCTTTTGCTTTTAATTCAAGTGTTCCTGTAGATTTGAGAAACAATATTTTTATCAACAGATCTAATGCAGCCAGTGGCGGTGGAGTAAGAGTACTTACAAGAAATGGAGCAAGTGGTGGATTGTTAAACACTTCTAATAATAATGCCTATTTTGTTTCTGATTCCACAATTTCAAATAACTTTATTTTCAGCGATGGAACCAACAACTATCAAAGTTTTAATGCCTACAGAAATTTTGTTGGTTTTGAAAATAGTTCTTTTGCAGAAAATGTAAGTTTCCTTTCTGTTGATGGTTCTAATTCTAATTTCTTAAAAATAAATACTGTTACCGAAACAAGAATAGAAAGTGGTGGAACAATTAGCAATTTGGGTATTACAACAGATGCTATAGGTGTTCCAAGATTTGGAGCAGTTGGATATGCAGGAATTGGTACTGCTACTGATATTGGTGCTTATGAAAACAACTATACTCCTATTTTATACCAATGGCTAGGTTTGGTTTCAAATAATTGGAATACTCCTGGCAATTGGACAGGTGGAGTTTTACCAAACTCCGCACGTGATATTCTAATAAGAGCAGTAACAAGCCCGCAGCCCAACTTAAGTAGCGTGGATGCAAATTGTAGAAAAATTAAATTTGTTCCAAATGGCGCAATTAACCCAACAGTTACAATCGCATCAGGAAGAAAGTTAACAGTGGAGGGAGATATAGAAGGAAATGGGAATTTTACAGGTTCAGGAATTGTTGAATTTAATTCAGTTTTCCCTCAAAATGTAAGTGGTATTGTTTCTGCAGTAAATATTGATATTAACAACAGTTCTGGCGTTTCAATAGCTCCACTTGGCAATTTGAGTATTTCTAGAGAATTAGCATTAAAAAATGGAGTACTAACCACCAATTCCAATAATTTAGTAATTACTTCAAGCGGATCTACAGCAGGATTTATCAACGATTTTAGTGGAGGTTATTCAGGTAGTATTTCAGGCGGAACTCGAGTTCAACGCTTTGTAAGTAATCCATTGCCTGCATCACATACTATTGCTTCTCCTGTTACAAATGGCAGTACAGTCTATCAAAATTACAATGATAATTTTGTTGTAAACGGATCACCCGTTGGTTATGTATACAATACCAACCCTAATGTAACGCAACCTACTCAATTTCCTAGTACTTGGTGGTTTAATGAAACACTAACTGCTGCTGTAACACCAGGATGGGTAAACGGTATTGCCAAAGTAATGTCACCCGGCTTAGGTATAATGGCAACCATACCGCAAAACAGGTTAATAGATGTAGTTGGAACTGCTAATACAGGCTTATACAATATTCCTGTAACGAGAACTGATGATGGTTTAAATTTAATAGGAAATCCATATCCTTCTCCAATTAGCTTAAATGCTATGGTAGCAGCCAACAGTTCTACGATTTTACCTTTTGTTTATATTTGGAATAAAACAAACTATGCAGTTTACAGCTCAGGCCCTGGAATATGGGTAAACAATATAGGAGCAGGAACTAATGATAGATTGGCACACAGTCAGGGGTTTTTTGTAATATCTAATGTTCCAGGTTCAACAAATATTTTAATGAACAATAGCATGAGAACTACTAACCAATCGTATGTTTATTTTGCAACACCTCAAAATGAGTGCAGAATACAACTAAATGATGGTGCAGAAAGAGATGAATTATTAATTAGAACCGATGGAGAAAGTAACGATGAATACGATTTACAAACAGATGCAAAAAAGCTATTGAATGAGCCAATATACAGTAGTTCAATCTACAGCTTATCTACTGATAATTATCCTTTGGCAATAAATACGTTCAAGGATTTTGAGCATGATAAAGTTGTTCCCGTTAGTATTAATTCAAAAACCAGCGGAAGCAAAGAACTAGAATTTAATGAACTAAGCTCAATAGACCCAAGTATCAATGTTTACTTAGAAGATGCCTCACTAGGCAAGTTTCAAGACATGAGGGCCAACAGTAAATACGAGGTGAACCTAACTGAAGGCAACAGCGGAAATAGGTTTTTTGTACATTTTAGTAAAAAAGCGTTATTAGGTGCTTCAAATACTGAAACACAAGGTATTATTTACTCTAGCCAAAGGAATCTGTTTTTAGATTTAACAAAAAGTACAGGCAACAGCGAACTGAGAATCTATAATAGCCTAGGACAATTGGTAGAATACAAAAATATGAGCAGCAGCAATGGAAGTAAAGCTCAATTAAATTTAGAAAACCTTAGTGGAGCCTATGTTGTTCAACTTACTACCAATGGAGAAGTTAAAAATGAAAAGGTAGTATTCGGCAATTAAGAAAATTGTTTACTTGTTATGGAATTAGGGAAAGAGAAATCTTTCCCTTTTTTTTGGAATTATTAAAATCATAGTGTAATTTTAACACCAAGAATAAAAATATGAAAAACAGAGCACTTATTGAATTTGTATTTCCAACGGTAAACGATGGAAAATTCTATTTAAAAAAAGTAATTGGCGATAAAATCGAAATTAAATCTCACATTTTTGGAGATGGGCACGATGAAATAAATGCAAGAATATTGTACAAATATGGAAAGCAAAAAACGTGGAGATTTTCTGCTTTATATCACAAATCAAATGATGAATGGGAAGGTAGTTTTTTAGTGGAAGAAATTGGAAGTTATTTTTTTACTGTGGAAGCATGGGTAGATCATCCTTTGGATTGGTATAAATCTACAATCAAAAAAATTGCGGCAGAGGAAAGCATAACAGTTGAGATTTTAATTGGCAAGGAACATTTATTGAAAATAGCTAAGAAAGCAAAAGGGGAACATCTAAAAAAAGTAAAAGAAATTATTTTAATTTTTAGTGATTCTAAAAAATATAACCAAGCTATTGAAATATTGCAAGAAAAGGATTTATTAGAAATAATCAAATTGTATCCTATAATTGAACATTCAACGGTTTACGGAGTTACGCAAGAAGTAAAAGTTGAACACAAAAAAACTGAATTTAGTTCATGGTACGAATTTTTTCCAAGATCAACATCCAGTGAAATTGGCAAACATGGCACATTTAAAGATTGCAAAAAAGCTGTTGACTTTGTACACAAATTAGGATTTGATGTTATTTATTTTCCACCAATCCACCCAATTGGAAACAGCCATAGAAAGGGAAAAAATAATTCAACCACGTCTTTGCCTGGTGAACCCGGTTCACCTTGGGCTATTGGCAATGAGCTGGGAGGTCACAAAGCAATTCATCCAGATTTAGGCACAATGCAAGATTTTGAGGAACTTATAAAGTATGCTACAAAAAAAAATATAGATATTGCATTAGATATTGCATTTCAGGCTTCGCCAGATCACCCATACGTAAAACAACATCCAGAATGGTTTAAGTGGAGACCAGATGGAACTGTTCAGTATGCAGAGAATCCTCCAAAAAAATACCAAGATGTTTTGCCATTTAATTTTGAAACAAATGCATGGGAAAGTTTATGGGAAGAATTAAAGTCGGTATTTTTATTTTGGTCAGAAAAAGGAGTTAAAATTTTTAGAGTCGACAATCCTCACACCAAACCATTTATTTTTTGGGAATATGTAATAAATGAGGTAAAGAAAAAATTTCCTGAAACAATTTTTTTGAGTGAAGCATTTACACGTCCTAAAATTATGGCACGTTTAGCCAAGCTAGGTTTTACGCAATCTTATACATATTTTACTTGGCGATACAGCAAGCAGGAGCTAACGGACTACATGAACGAACTTACCATGGGAGAATTGAAAGATTATTTTAGACCAAATTTCTGGCCCAATACACCAGATATTTTACCGTATTACATCCAAAACAAGGGATTAGAACTATCTGCAGTTAGATTTGTTTTAGCAGCAACTCTTTCTTCAAATTATGGAATGTACGGGCCGGTTTATGATTTATTGGAAACCTTACCTATGCCTGGAAAGGAAGAATATCTTAATTCAGAAAAATACGAAATTCGTAATTGGGATTGGCAAACAATTACTCCTTTTAGAAAATTAATTTCGCAAATAAATACGATTAGAAAAGAAAATCCTGCATTGCAAAAAACAAATAACATTAACTTTTGCGAAAACGATAATCCTCAACTATTAAGTTTTATAAAAACAGAGGGAGACAATAAATTATACATAATTATTAACCTCGATCCCGAACACACGCAATCTGGATTTTGTAAATTACCAAAAAATCAATTATCTCTGAAAGATGCTGGTGTAGAAGTAAAAGATTTAATCTCCGGAGAAAAATATGTTTGGGATAAAGAATGGAATTATGTGGAGTTGAATCCTAAAATTTGTCAATTACATATTTTTGAAATAAAATAGATACATATCTTTTTTTTTGTTTTAATAGTTCAAATTTTTCTTCAACTTGTGTTTAGTTGTTTTTCGTGAATTAGGTAAACAACAAAATGCAATTAAAACAGAGACGGCAATAAATGAACTTACTTCAAATAAATTTATACGAATTAGGGAGAGAAATTTATTTCCTAAATAAAAGTCAAACAAAAGAAAACTAAATTGAAAGAAAACATTTTTAGCAATTGCAATATTTACTTTTTCCATCGTAAAAAAATAAATTTTTGATAACTAATACTTTTCATTTAAATCACAAAAAATTTTTACATTGCCAAAACAAAATTAAAATTTTGTTGTTTTTTAAAATTAAATATTTATTCTTGCAAAAGATTAACACAAATCATTTAACACAAATCAAACAAAATCATTAACAATTAAAAAAACAAAAAATGGAACATCTAAAAATTGCAAGCGACAATTACGTTGCGTTTACCTTCTTCATCGGAACTATGGCCATGATGGCTGCATCAGTTTTCTTCTTCTTTGAATTGAACAACACCTCTCAAAAATGGAGAACATCTGTTTTGGTGTCAGGATTAATTACTTTTATTGCTGCAGTGCACTACTACTACATGAGAGGTTACAACCTAGAAACCGGAGATTCTCCAACATTTTTTAGATACGTAGACTGGATTCTTACTGTTCCATTGATGTGTGTAGAGTTTTACTTGATCACCAAAAAAGCAGGTGCAAAAATTGGATTGTTATGGAAACTAATTTTTGCCTCATTAGTGATGTTAGTAACAGGTTACATAGGCGAAGTATTAGATAGAGAAGGTAGTGTGTTGTGGGGTGTAATTTCTGGTGCTGCTTATTTTTACATAGTTTACCTAGTGTGGTTTGGTGAAGTTGCTAAATTAGCTCAAAATGCAGGCACTCAAGTAGCGAAAGCAACCAAAATCCTAGGATGGTTTGTTTTGGTAGGATGGGCAATTTATCCTTTAGGTTACATTTTAGGTACACCAGGCGGATTGTTTGGAATACAATTAGTGTCCGACACTACAACGGCCTTAAAAGCAATGGACATAGTATATAATATTGCTGATGCAATAAACAAAATTGGCTTTGGTTTAGTGATTTATTCATTAAGCAGAAATAGCGAAGATTAAATTTCCTATTGTGGCTCTAAAAAAAGGAGGCTCTCAAGATTTTCTTGAAAGCCTCCTTTTTTTATTAAACTTTCTTTATTTATAAAAAGTGGAAAATCAAAAAGCTAAGCAGCCTGATTCAAATAAAGGAATATTGTATGATTTTATTTTTATTGGTTTGGGTGCTGGTAATAGTTTAATTCTATTGTCGTTAATAAAAGAAGCTTGTGTTGTAAATAAAAAAATTGCAATCATAGAGCCCGATTTAAAGGATAAGAATGACAAAACATATTGTTTTTGGGCACTTCCCAATGATCTGATTGTAAAAGATTTAAACCAAATAATCAGTTATACTTATACTTCTATTGAAGTGAACGGTTCGGTATTACAAAATATCGAAAATCAACCCTACTATTACATTAAAAGTATTGATTTATATAATCAAACATTAGAAACTTTATTAAAATCAAATATTTCAATTTATAGAAAAGCTGTTTTGGAGCTTGTTTGCAACGATGATGATTTATACACGATAAAAACTGATGGTGGTGAATTTAAATCAAGATTTATTTTTGACAGCAGACCTCCACAAGCAAACCAAATAAGTAAAGATGATATATATTTAAATCAATCATTTTATGGTTTGCACATTAGGTGCAAGAATGAGGTGTTTAATCCAAGAACTTTTCAGATGATGGATTTTAATGTTGATCAGGATGAATACACACAATTTCTATATACACTTCCATTTTCAACTCGAGAATCATTGGTAGAGTTAACCAGATTTGGTGTAGAAAAAATTGAAATAGAATATGCAAAAAAAATATTAGACAATAAGTTAAAAAACAGTTACGGAGATTATGAAATTCTTTCTGATGAAGCAGGTTGTATTCCAATGACAACCTTTATTAATCCGAACAACAAATTTAAAGGTGTTTTAAATACTGGTGCAAGTGCAAATTTAATTAAGCCAAGCACCGGATATGGTATTAAAAACATGTATGAATTTGCTAAAATTGTTACCGAAAGAATTAAAGACGAAAACTTCAAACTGTTTAATCAAATATCTCTTAAACGAAAAAAGCGATTTCGATTTTATGATAATCTTTTATTAATTATTCTCTTGCTTTGGCCGGGTAAAGGATATAAAATATTTACACAATTGTTTAAAAGACAAAAGATTCATAGAATATTTACTTTTTTGGATGAAAAAACTTCACTTTCCCAAGAAATTAAAATATTTTCTACTCTACCAATAATTCCATTTCTAAGAGCCTTGTATGTTTACATTCGTAAATTAAGCTGGTACAGATTTGCACTTGCAGCAGTTAGTGCATTAATTTATTTCTTATTTGTTTTTTTACCAAATGATACAGCGGTTAACATCAGCTATGTTGTAATTTTAATTGGATTACTTCTTATAGGAATTCCTCATGGTGCAGTTGATCATTTATTACAAAAAGATAAAAAGATAGCCTTGTTATCATTTGTTCTTAACTATTTATTAATAGTTGTATTTTACTTTATTGTTTGGCAATTTCTCCCATTGTTCTCGCTGCTATTTTTTGTTGCATACTCTTCTTTTCATTTTGGGGAATCTGAGTTAGAAGAAATGGGTATAAAGATTGTTTCAACCGCCTACTATTTAAAAGCAATTCTATTGGGCTTCTCAATACTTTCGTTTATTATATTCACACATTTTAATGAAGCAATAGAAATTGTTTCAAGTATTAATGGTTTGCAGTTTGCAAAATCATTTGGCAAAGAATTTAGCGATATTACTTATGTTTTTGCAGTTTTGTCATTTGTTTATATTTTATCTCAAATTCAATTAAGAAAAAAACAGTCTTATGTGGCACTAATTTTTATACTTCTTATTGGACTTAAGTTGCCATTGATAGTTGCCTTTGCCCTTTATTTTATTTTTCAGCACAGTTATAATGCTTGGAGGCACTTACAAGTGGGACTTTCTATGAGTTCAGTTTCTTTGTACAAAAAGGCATTGCCTTATACAATTGGAGCTTTATTGGTATTTGTGATACTTCTCTTGCCTGGTAAAATTAAATTGGATAGTTCTGAAGGTGTAATAGGATATTTTTTTATTTTTTTGGCGTGTATAAGCTTACCACACTTTTTAATCATGCATATATTCTACAGGAATACAGCATTAAATTAAATTTTAATGAATTAAGTATTTTATGGATTTGATTTCCTATAAAATACTAGTTGTTTAATTTTAGTTTTTCAATAATTTCATAAGCAATGTCAAGTGCTTTGTATCCATCTTCAATTGGCACTGCAATAGGAGAATTATTTACAATGCTATCCCAAAAAGATTCCAATTCTTTTTTAATTGCGTTGTTTGGTTTAACTTCCGGATTTTCAAAATACAATTGTTTGGTTCCTTTGCCTTCGCCAAGGTCTATAGTTACATCAAATGGTCCTGCTTCTCCTTCTAGCATTTTTAGTTTTACAACACTTGCTTGTTTTTCTAAAAAGTCAACAGATATGTATGCATCTTTCTGAAAAAATCTAGATTTTCTCATGTTTTTCATAGAAATTCTGCTAGCTGTTAAATTAGCCACACAACCGTTGTTAAACTCTATTCTTGCATTGGCAATATCTGGTGTGGAACTAACTACTGCAACACCACTGGCGCTTATTTTTTTTACAGTAGATTTTACGGTGGCCAAAACAATATCAATATCATGAATCATCAAATCTAACACCACCGAAACATCTGTTCCTCTGGGGTTAAATAGAGCCAAACGGTGAGTTTCTATAAACATTGGATTATCAAAATAATTTACAGCAGCTTCAAATGCAGGATTAAATCTCTCTACATGCCCTACTTGTACTTTAACGTTTGCTTCCTTGCACAAAGAAATCAAGGATTTTGCCTCATCAGTTGTTGTAGTTAACGGCTTTTCTATAAAAATATGCTTTGATTTTTTAATAACTTTAACTGCTCCTTCGTAATGATAGAGCGTTGGACTAACAATATCTATACAATCACATAAATCAATTAATTCTTCTTGATTAGTGAACCTCTTTACTCCTAAAATATTTTCTGCATCTATTGCATTTTCATTGTTAGGATCATAAAATCCAACTAAATTATATCCATCAATTTCTTTAATTAATTTAGAGTGAATTTTTCCCAAATGACCTACTCCAAATACTCCTATGTTTAGTTTTTTATCCATTATTAAAAATTGCTGGATAAAATTACCAAGTAAAAAAGGAGAATTTAGAAGTAAAAGTGATTACTTTTTCACTACAACTTGTTAGGTAATTAAAATGCCGGCAATTGTAGCACTTAAATAGGAGGCTAAAGTTCCGCAAATTAAAGCTTTAAAGCCAAGTTTTGCTAAATCTGACCTTCTTTCGGGAGCAAGTTCACCAATTCCACCAACCTGAATTGCTATGGAAGAAAAATTGGCAAAACCACACAATGCAAAACTTACAATTGTAATTGATTTTGCACTTAATGCACCACTCTTTATGATTGATGATAAATCGCTATACGCCACGAACTCATTTATTACAATTTTGGTCCCCAATAATCCACCCACTGCGTGCAAATCTTTTGAAGGCACGCCCATAGCAAATGCAAATACTGAAAATAAAGAACCTAAAATTTCCTTCATGCTTAATTTTTGAACGTCAATCCCTATGGATGCTAAAGAAATATTTGCTCCACTTAAACCTCTGCCAATCCATCCTAAAGTATAATCTACCATTGCAATTAATGCAATAAAACCTATTAACATTGCAAGTACGTTTAAACTTACTTTTAGACCATCTCCTGCACCGTGAGAAATAGCATCCAGTAAATTGGTATGTTGTTTTTTTATCTCCAATTTCACAGAGCCTTTTGTTTGTGATTCTTCAACTTCCGGAAAAACAATTTTTGAAATAACCAATGCACCAGGCGCAGCCATTAAACTTGCTGCAATTAAATAAGGGGCTGGAACTCCCATTGCAATATATACTGCCATAACTCCACCGGCTATACAGGCCATACTGCCGCTCATAGAGGCCAATAACTCAGACCTTGTCATTGTTCCAATGTATGGTTTTATCATGATTTGTGCTTCTACTTGTCCAACAAATGCACTGGCAACATTACTCAGGGCTTCACTACCGCTAACTCCCATTAATTTATGAACTATTTTTGCAATTACACTTACAACTCGTTGCATCAATCCAATTTGATAGGCAATGCTTACAAGAACACTAACAAAAATTATTGTGGGAAGTATTTTAAAAATAAATATAAACCCGCTACCTATTCCAAAAACTTCGTCTAGTTTTTTTCCATTTACTAAAATTCCAAAAACAAAATTTGCTCCCTCATTAGAAAAGTCAAGAACCTTTGTAACAATATACCCAAGTTTAGAAAACATAGCTTGGCCAATAGGAACTTTTAATATGAAAATTGCCATTGCCAGCTGTATGGCTAATCCAGAAATGACTAGGCGATAATTTATTCTTTTTTTATTGTTGGACATTAAAAATGCCAAACCTAGTATTAACACTATTCCCAATAAACCGGTAAATTGTTCCATAAATTATCTTATCAAAAACAATTATAAGAATAAACTTTTGTTTTACAATTATTATAAATGTCAGTCATGGCAACGCAAAAAATTTTGATAAAAAAAAAGCCTCACCAAAATTGGCAAGGCTTTCTTTAGAAATTAATTTCAGATTATTTTGCTTCTTCAGCGTGACCTTCTTCAGTGTGACCTTCTTCTGCATGAGCAGCAGTATCTGCAGCAACTTCAGTAGCTTCAGCTGGCTCAGCCATTTGTGTAGTGTCAGCAGTAGCTTCAGTAGCTTCTTCTTTTTTAGCACCACAAGCAGTTGTAGCAACGATAACAGCAGCTACGAAAAAAAATTTAAATAAGTTTTTCATTTTGTTTTTTGTTTTTAGGTTTTATACTCATTAATGCCATTTTGGGAATAAAGGTAACCCATGAAATAATACATTGGCCGTAAGAGTTTGAATATGAGATAAATAAATTTTGTAAAAGAATAAAATTTATTTATTTGTAATAAATGTCGATTTTTGATTGCCACAAATGGGTTACTTTTTTAATTTTCTGGAATTAATATGTACAAGGAACAAAAATTAGTTGTTGAAATTGACAAAGAATTGATTGACGGAATAAAATCCGGAAACAGAATTGTTCTTGAGGAAATTTATAAAAAGTTCTTTCCAATAATTAAAAACCTAGTGTGTAAAAATTCAGGCAGCCAAGATGAGGCAAAGGATATTTTTCAGGAAACGATGATAATTGTATACGAAAAAATAAAGTCAAATCCTGAACCACTGCAATGTAGTTTAAAAACATTCTTTTATTCAATAGCCAAAAGATTATGGCTAAAGAAATTAAACGGCAAAGGCTTTAGCAATATAAGTATTAATGATGCTGAAGACACTTTTGAAGTAGCCGAAGATTTAAAGGATGCTTTTGAAAAAGACGAAGAAATAAAAAAAATGAATTTTGCATTAGGATTCTTAGGTGAGCCATGTAAATCCTTAATTGAAGATTTTTACTTAAATGAAATGTCTTTAATTGAGATTACTGAAAAATTTGGATACAGTAATTCAGATACAGCAAAAACTCAAAAATATAAGTGTTTAATGAGACTCAGAAGATTTTATTTTTCTGAAACGAAATAAAAAAAATGAAAAACGAAGATAAATTAGAGCAGATAGAAAAGTACCTAATGGGAGAAATGAGCCCAGAAGATGCTGTGGCATTTGAACATTTGCTTGAACAGGATGAAGAACTTTTAATTTTTACAGAAAATCATGCAAAAATGATTGAGTCTTTTATGCTCATGAAGGACAGACAAAAATTAAAAAATTCGATGGATAAAATTCATTTGCATAATTTCTCTTTCGAAAAAGTGGAAGAAAAAGAGGATGAATCATTTTCTGAAGTTGGAGAAATTAAAGAAATAAAAATTTCTTATTGGAAGATAGCATCTGTTGCGGCAAGTGTTGCATTAATTATAAGTTTAGGCGCTGTTTTTACTTTCCAAGCCATTAACGGAGGAATAAAAAACTCTGCTTTTAAATCATTAAGAAGAGATTTAGATAGAATAAAAAAGAGCCATAATATTTTGGTACAAAACTTAGAGGTTGAATCAGAGAAAAAAGGAAGTACAACCATCAGTAGTTTTGGAGGCTCTGGATTTGCAATTAGTAACAACGGATATATTGTTACAAGTTATCACGTTGTAAAGGGTGGCGATTCTGTTTTTGTAGAGAATTCTGTTTATCAAAAATTAAGAGTAAAAGTATTAATGGTAGATCCTCAAAACGACATTGCAATATTAAAGGTTGATGATTCGAGTTTTAATTCATGGGAAAAGATCCCATTTTTTTTAAAAACAAAAAAAGTAGATCTAGGAGAAAATGTATTTACGTTGGGTTATCCTAAAGATGAGGTAGTTTATGGCGAAGGTGCAATAAGTTCTAATAATGGATTTAACGGAGATTCTACTTCTTATCAAATTTCTATTCCTATTAATCCGGGAAATAGCGGTGGTCCGCTTTTAGACAATGATGGAAACATTATTGGAATAATCTCCGGAAAACAAACAGAAAAAGATGCTACCGGATTTGCCATAAAAACAGCCTTGCTTTTGGATATAGTTTCAAAAATTGAAAATGATTCTACACTAGAAAAACCAATTCTCAGTAAATCTTCATTTTTAAATGGTATAAAAAGACCAAAGCAAATTAAAAAAATGCAGGAGTTTGTGTTTAATGTAAGAGTTTACAACTAAAGATTTAAATAATACTCTTTTGTAAGTATTTTATATTGGTCTGTGTAGTTGTTGTCTTCTGAGTTTCTTATAACAATTGTACGTTCAGTTTTTATTGAATTTACAATGGAAAAAAAAATTACTACCCTTATTATTTTTGATAGCTCAGTAGATTTTATCCAAACAACTTTCTTTACAAAAAGTCTGTTTTTATTGGCTATGGAGCAGAAATTTTCAAACTCATTGGCAGGAATTATAACATGCAATTCTCCTTCGGGAGAAAGTAGTTGAGAGGAGTTTTCAATAAGTTCATAAAAATTTAATTCATTAGTATGTTTAGCAGTACTTTTTTCTGCTGATTTACTTTTTAATGAATTATTAAAATAAGGTGGATTGGATAGTATAAGATCAATGTTTTTATAATAGTGTTTGGAAAATTCTTGAAATGAAATGTTTAAGCATGTCAAATTAAGATTCCATTTGCTGTTTAAAAAGTTTTCAGTGGCTTCTTGTGCAGCGCTTTTGTTTATCTCTACTCCAATAATTTTTGAGTTGTTATTTATCTTTTGAGCTACCATAAGGGCAATTACTCCGGTTCCAGTACCCACATCTAAAATTAATTCCACATTTGGGTTTACCTCTGATAAAGCTCCAAGAATTACGGCATCTGTTCCAATTTTTAATCCGGATTTTTCTTGTTTAACCGAAAATTGTTTGAAATGAAAGATAGAGCTATCCATTTTTTAATCATTCATTTCTAGTAATCCTGCTGGTAAATCAAGTTCAATTAATCTATTTTTTGAGTTTATTTCAATTATAAATTCTTCAACAAATGGAATAAGAATTTCTCTGTTTTGCGAGTTTTTAATTTTCAATAATTGCTGAAATTTATTTTCTTGAATTTCATTTAACACTCCAATTAAACCTGCGTTTTTATCGAATACAGAAAATCCAATAAGTTGACTTATATCAAATTCTTTGTTTTTAAGTTTTTTAATTTTTGTTTTCTCTATCCACACTTCACTTTCTAAAAATGGTATTAAATCGTTTTCGCTATCAATATTTTTTAATTGTACTAAAAATTCTAAATCGTTTTTCTGAATTAGTTCAACTATTTTATAGGGTATTAAACAATTTTCATATTCAAAGAAAACAAATTCAGTGGAACTTTTCAATTCAAACAATGGACTATTAAGCTGTAGAATAAATTTACCTTGATGTGAGAACTTTTTTTTCACAAATCCAATCTCCATACAGTTATTCTTTGTTGGGGCACTTATTATTTTAATCATTTAAATTGAATTCTAATTGTTTAGCAATATTGCTCCAATTGTAGTATTTTATTACATATTCTCTTCCTTGTTCGCCAATCCTTACACGTTGTTCATCATCTAATAGTAAATTACTTATTACACTTACATATTCATTTGGATTTTCGCAAATAAATGGTACGTTTTTGGATATATTTGTTAATGCTTTTGCCGCTAGGGGGCTTGTAATGCAGGGCAGTTGCATTGCCATAGATTCTAAAATTTTATTTTGTAATCCAGAACCTGTTAACATTGGCGCAACAAATATTTTAGAAGAATCATATGCTTCTCTTATATCCTCAATCCATCCTGAGACCTCTGTATTTTCTGATTTTAAATTTAAAACATCCAAGGTTGGATTGGTACCTGCAATTAGTAATTTTATATTGGGGAAACTAGTTTTTAATAGTGGTAGAATTTCTTTTACTAAAAAATTTACTGCAAAAACATTAGGCGGATAAGCCATATTTCCGGCAAAAATTATATCATACTTCTTTGAATTATTTTTTGACGGATAAAAAAAATCGTAATCAACTCCATTGGCAATTACACTGCAATTATTTTGCAAAGATTTTGGTAAATAGCTAAAATCTTGTTGAGAAATAATAAATGATTTATCAAATTTTGAGGAGATATTGTTTTCATATTTTTTTAATCTCCATAATTCTAACTTTAAAACTTGTCTAAATAGAAATTTCTCATTTGGAATTCTTCTTTCAATTCCTTTTGATAAAGCATCCATTATATCAATTAATTTTAGTTGAGGATTAATATTTTGGGCATACTCTGCTGTTCTTATCAACTGACAAAACACTGCTTGGGGTTGGTGGATACTGTTTAAAATTTCAATTTCTCTCTTTGCATTTCCACTAAAAAAGTACCCAACCTGAAACGGTTTTCCGCTAAATAAGGCTTTAAATAAGTTAAATAATATATTAGCTTTTGAAAGGTGGAAAATGTAAACTTTTGATGCAATTTTTTTTAGTTCAAGCGTTTGTAATTCACTAATTTTCTCTTCGCTTAAACAAAACAAAAGTACCTCATGGTTTTTATTTAATTGTTTTATAAAATGATATGCCCTTAATTTATCACCTTTATCAAGTGGAAATGGCACTCTTGAAGAAATAAATAAAATTTTCAATTACTTAATTTATTAACTTCAAAGGTAAGAAAATCGCTTAAATTTTTTGACAATGGCTCAAGTAAAAAATTATCTTCAATTAATTTTATTGCCATTAAGGATCTTGATGAATAGAAATTTAAATCTTTAAAATTATTTATTGATTCGATAAAATCATTTTCATTTTCTGCAATGATAATAGGGCTTGGAGAGTAATTTTGATAAGGTATTCCTTCTGCAGCAATTTTTGTTGCAATAATTGGTTTGCCATAAGAAAGTGCTTCAATAATTTTTATCCTTATTCCTCCTCCCGAAAATAGTGGACAAATCATTACATCGCAAGAATTTACAAAATTTTCTGCTTTTGATATTTCACCCTCTATAAATAAATTTCTCTCGCTCTGTTGTATTAATTGTTCTGGCATGTTTCTTCCTGCCATTCTAAAAAACATAGTAGTATTATTGATAAAAAACTTTTTCCAAACATTGGATAAAAACCATTGAAGTCCATTTAAATTTGGCAACCAATCCATAGAGCCTAAATGGTAAAAGTTTAATGTTTTGTTTTTGGGCGAGTTCGAAGTAAATATTCTTTTTACAGAATATGGGAGAATAAAAACATTTTTTTTATTAAAATTTTCTTGCAAGTAATCTTTGTCATCTTTTGTAATAGCTATAATTGCATCCGATTCATTAACAACATTTTTTTCAAATGTCTCTAATCTACTAATTTGAATACTGAGGTATATTTTTTTTAGTTTATTTGTCTCTTGGTTTTTAATTCTATGCCATAATTTATATTCAATGTTATGTGCTCTTAAGACTATCTTTCCCTTAAATATATCTTTTATTGATTTTAGATATACTCCACAAAATACACTATCTAGAATTACCGCATCAAATTTTTCATTTTTAATGATTAAGTTTATTTGCTCAGCAATTTCATTGTTATAGAATCTAGAAGCATGAAAAGATTTTGATGTAAATAGATTGAATAAGGTATTAAAAAAGGTGATTTTTGTATCAATAAAAAAATATTCTAAAGAGAATTTTTCTCGAATTTCTTTATCAATATTTTCAATTCTGGAAAAGTGTTTTGGAGTATTTAATGCAATTATTTTTACTTGATGCTTTTGTAAGGATAAGGCTTCACTCAAATTTTGCATGGCCATTGTACCTCCATCCACAGAGGGGAATGGAGGCTTATTGCAAATTTGAAGAATTTTCACTCAAAAGAAATTATAGTAATTTGCTTGCCGCATTTGCAAGTTCGCTTCGTTCTCCTTTTTCCAAAGTTATATGTGAGTAGAGGGGATGATTTTTCATTTTATCTATTAAGTAACTCAAACCATTAGAATGTGTATCAAGATAAGGCGTATCAATTTGAAAAATATCACCAGTAAAAATTATTTTAGTATTTTCTCCTGCTCTGGTTATAACTGTCTTTATTTCGTGCGGAGTTAAATTTTGAGCTTCATCAACAATAAAACAGATATTTGCTAAACTTCTTCCTCTAATATATGCAAGTGGAACAATGTGAAGTTTTTCTTTCTCTACCATTTCTTTTATTTTGATAAAATCTTTATCGGTTTCTTTAAATTGACTTTGAATCAATTTTAAATTGTCCCACAGAGGCTC
Organism: Bacteroidota bacterium; assembly: GCA_037131955.1. Taxonomy (GTDB): domain Bacteria; phylum Bacteroidota; class Bacteroidia; order UBA4408; family UBA4408; genus CAIMMJ01. The sequence goes on along the minus strand of JBAXQC010000001.1, from coordinate 53,874 downwards.
CATGTATGGATTTATTTTTGCTTTTATATCACCAGGTAAGAATCCAATGTCTTTGTTGCTTAAAGGAACGATTGGTCGAGCTAAATAAATTTGGTGAAAATTTTGTTTTTGAGCAATTGCTCCAGCAAGTGCAATAAGTGTTTTTCCTGTTCCTGCAGTTCCTTGAATAGAAACTAGTTTTACTTCGGGATTTAAAATTGCATGAATAGCAAAACTTTGCTCAGCATTTCTAGGTTTAATTCCAAATACATTTTCTCTTTGTATTTTTTCTATTCTTTTAGTTTGTGGATTATAGAAGGCTAGAACTGATGCCTGATCATGAGAGAGAATGTAATAATGATTGGAGATTGCTTCTTTAATTCTTACATCTTTTGGCAAACAAAATCCTTCTGTATAAAGTTTGTCTATTGCTCTCCTGCTGATGTTGGTAATTTCTGATTTTCCTTTGTAGAGGTGTTCAATATCTTTTACCTTTCCTGTTTCAAAATCTTCTGCCTGAACATTCAGCGATTTCGCTTTTAATCTAAGATTAATATCTTTTGTAACTAAAATTACTCTTGCATCCTTTCTTTCTGATTTTAATCTTATGGCAGCATTTATTATTTTGTGATCAGCTTTATTTTCTCCAAAAATTTTATTTGCATCGGGGTCGCTATTTTCATGCATTAAAATTTTTAGTTTTCCTTTGTTTCCGTTTATAGGAATCCAATCTATAAGCAAATTCTTCTTGGATAATTCATCTAAAATTCTAATAAATTCTCTTGCTTGGAAGTTTATTACATCGTTACCTTTTTTAAATCTATCAACTTCTTCTAGAACAGTAATTGGAATTGCCACATCATTTTCCTGAAAACTTGTCATTGCCTGATGGTCAAAAAGTATAACGGAAGTGTCTAAAACATAGATTTTTTTTATTTTGTCGGCCATATTAGATTAGTTTCTTCAAACATAAGTAAAGCAACCAAGTTAACAGTGAATTTAAATATTGTTTTTCAACATAGTTTTTAACCAAGAAGATTAAACGTCAATAATTTCTAAATTATTTATTTAAAATACTCATCCATAAACTGTGTAAGTTTTTTAGCCTGATTTTCTCTTGTATATACGTTAGCTTCGTCTTGATTAAATTGGAAATCTATTTTGTGTGTTACAAGGTATGCGTCAATTATACTGGAAAGTTTATTCACAAATTCTTCAGTTTTTGATATTAAAATCATTTGTCCGGTTTTTAATAGCATTTCCTCCATTATATCGTTATCACTTGGGCATAAAAGAACTGGTTTTTTTAAAGCCATATAATCAAATAATTTAGAAGGCGCTAGTGGTTTAACATTGTTATAGGCTATTAATAGTAGTATGTGGCATTTTTGTTGAATTCTTATTACTTCTTCTCTTGGCAATCTGTTAGTGATTTCAATAAATTCTAATTGGTCCGAAAATATTTCTTTAACTCTAATTTTTTGATTGTCGTCGAAACCAGTTCCTGCAAAAAATAATTTTATTTTTATCTTATTTTTGTAGTTGAGATTTAGAATTTTTAATCCTTCTTTTAAAATGGTTAAATCTTGAATATCCAATAAAGTACCATTATAACAAATTGTAAAATCTGGGAAAAAGTTTTCTTTTTTTTCAAAATCTTTTGGCTCAAAGCCATTATAAATTACTTCCCCTCTAATTTTTATTAATTTGTTTATTTTTTGAACACAATTAGGAGAAACAGAAAAAAACATACTTGCAGTTTGCAGCCATTTGTATTCAAAATAAGTTTCTAATTTTCTTGCAAAAAATTTTAGAACTGGTATGTTTTCATACCATTGTCCAAATTCTCTAGTTGTCCAATCATCTCTGTAATCTGCAATCCATTTAATACGTGTTTCTTTGTTTAAATGATAGGCTAATTTAAAATTAATAAATGGATTAGCGGTTACCAATAATCCACTAATATTTTCATTGTTTTTTATAATATACTCTTTTAAAATTTTATATTGATTTGCGTATGGAATAAATCGTATAGAAAAATTCTGAAAGATTAATTCAGTGATTGTTAATAATTTTTGAATGATATTTTTGAATGGAAACTTTTTCTCACTGATAAAAAGTTTATCCCTTAAATTTTGTTTGTAGGGAATTTTAATAACTGTATATCCATCGAATTCTTCTTGTTCCACTTTATTGCCGGCATTGTAATGCAAATCTTTTGGACTTTCTATTTTTCTATCCCAATGCCTAGTAAATATTACAGGATGATATCCAAATTTTTTAAAATTCAGTGCCCAGCTGTAAGCACGCTGTGACGCAGTAAGTTCGCATGGAGGAAACCAATAGCTAAGAACTATTACTTTTTTTAATTCCATAATTTATTAATACAACTTATCGTGTAAAATGTAAGAAATTTTTTTTGAAGCATCGCCAGATCCTAAAAAAGATGATTGAGATTCTGGCATTTTTAAACTCAGAATTGCATTTAAAATATTTTTTTCACTGGGACCTGCTTGAATATTCCATCCTTCATTTACTGTTTCTATCCATTCTGTTTGCTTATCTAATAATATTGCCTGTGTTTTGTGGTAATATGCTTCTTTAGTTACCCCTCCAGAATCTGTAAGAATAAATTTAGCATAATGTATCAATGTTTGTGTATCAAAATAACCCAAAGGTTCTGTGATTATTATATTATCTGATTTTAAAGTTGCAGATAATCCTAAATTTTGAATAATTGAATATGTTCTGGGATGAATTGGAAAAACAATTTTTTGTTTGATTTGAGACAGAGTATTTAAAATTTCTTTTAGATTCTCACTGTTATCAGTATTTGATGCTCTGTGTATAGTTGCAAATACATAATCTTTTTTTGTTAAATTAAACTCACTTAAAATTTTTGTTTCGCTCTCTATTCTAATTCTATTTTCCTCAATTAAGTCAATCATTACATCGCCAACGTTAAATACGTTATTAGTTATTCCCATGCTTTTTAAAATAGAAACACCTGTATCTGTGGGGCAAAAATAAAAATCGGTTAAAATATCTGTTATTAGTTTATTTGTTTCTTCGGGAATACTTTTGTCAAATTCTCTTAATCCAGCTTCTATATGAGCTAGTTTAATATTTAATTTTGCTGCTACAATGGAGGCAGCCGCAGTGCTGTTGGTATCCCCAAATACTATTACGCAACACGGATTTTCCTTAACAAAAACTTCTTCTAACTTTAAAATCATATTACCAATCTGATAACCAGCTGTTCCGGAACCTATTTCTAAGTTATAATCAGGTTGAGGAATATTAAGTTCTTTAAAAAAATTATCAGATAAATTAGAATCGTAATGTTGGCCTGTGTGAACTATTACTTCTGTAAAATATTTTCTTATGTGAGGCGAAAGTGCAGCAAGCTTTATAAACTGAGGTCTTGCACCAACTACAGTAATTATTTTTTTCACTTCTTATCTATATTTAGCAAATATAGTTTTTTTAGATAGATGTAGTTTTTGGTAAAAAAATTTGAAGAATTATTGTTTAAACAATTTACCATATTCACTTTTTGAAACATTAAATAAATAATCTAAAATACTAAGATTAGATAAAAAATTACCATTAATTTGAGGATAAATAGCAGGCATAAAATTTTGATATGTGAGTTGTATTTTATGTTGACTGTAGAGTTCTTCTTGATTGTATTTTTTTGCACCTATGCCCGAAACATAGTGTGTTGCATTTAAATTCTTACAAATTTCAATATTTCTCAGATTTTTTGTTGCATTGGCATTTATGTTTATCGAAGAGCTTATTAATAAATTAGTTTTTAGGTTAATTAGTTTGCAAATTTCTTTAATCAAATAAATGTTTAGCTCCGCAAGATTTGCATATTTTATTGAATATAAATTATCTATAAAATTAAAAGTTTCTTCAAACGAGGGAGCGTGAAAGTATGAATCCTTTATTTTATTTAAGTGCTTCTTTTGCCAATTTTGAGCATAATCTATCTCAATTTCGTTATAATTTTTTGTGGTGTAATTTTTCTTTTTTATTGGAAGTACCAATAAAAACTTTTCTCCTTTTTTATCTTTAATATAGTTTCTTGAAGCAGGACTTTGTTTAACGTATTGTACATTGTCTAAAAATACAAATTGATCTACTTGTTTTATTTTATGAAAATATCCAATCCAAGGTATAAAATTTGGCTGATGAATGGCAACATATGTCATTTGTAATCTGTATTTATCAAGCTTAAAAACTGTAGATTTTCAAACTTACCATTTCTAAAGATAGCATCTCTTAAAAATCCGTTATTCTCGAAATTATTTTTCGCAAAAAATTTTAATGCTCTGTGGTTTGAGCTTAAAACTGTTGCATAAACACAGTGCATTTGCAATTGATGAAATAGAAAATTTATACAAACATGTAAGGCATCGTGGGAATGATTTTTTCCCCAAAAAGTTTTCTCTCCTATTGTAATTCCAATTTCGCAGTTTTTATTTAGATGGTCAATTTTCATTATACCAATCATTCCTATTGCTGAATTGGTGCTATTTTCTATTATAATTAGTTTTTTTTTATCGGCTTTATTTAATTGATTTTGTAACCAAATTTCTTGTTCTTGAGAATTATTTGGAAAGCGACCGCTAAAGAATTCATTCACCTCTGGATCAAAATTCCATTTACTTACAATTGGCAGGTGTTCAATAGATAAGCTCACTAAATGAGTTAGTTTTCCTTTCATTGTATTACGTTCATTAATTTTAATTGATGAGTATAATTAATTTCGGCATCAAAATCCTTTTTCCAATTATTGAATGATGATTTTCTATAGTATTCAAAATCTTCTTCGGTCATTGCAGCAAATTTTTCGATGTTGTTAGCAATTTCTTTTGCGGTTGGATTTTTGTTCATCAAAAAGCCATTTTTATTGTTGTGCAATATTTCACTTACTCCGCCAACATTTGTTCCAATTATAGGATAACCAAAAGAACTGGCTTCCATCATAGAAACAGGTAGTCCTTCTGTTTGGGATGTGTTTATTAAAACGTCTAAATTAGTATTTGAAAGATAGTTTATTACCTGCGTTTTACTCAATTTACCTTCAAATCTATAGTCGATATTGTTTTTTTTCTTCAGTTTGTTTTCAGCAAAATTTTTAATTTCAGATAAATCTTTTTGCCTTCCATCGCCAATGTGTACCCAGGTTATTTCATAATCTTCTATTAATGCAAGTGCTTCAATTATCAATTCTAATCTTTTTACAAAAGAAATAAATGCCAATGAAAACAAAATAAGTTTATTTTTTTGCTTGTTAGATTTTTTATAAAAACCACAAGGAACTCCTAGTCTACAGACAGAAAATTTAGAGAAATTATATTCTGGAAATTTATTCTTTAAATAATTAATTCCTTGATCAGAAATTACAAAAAACTTATCACAATTATCGTAAATATACTTTCTAAAAGGTAAATAGCTGTCTTTGTTCCTTTCAAAATAAATATCCCAAGCATGCATTTTAGAATAGACACCCATAACAGGATATTTTTTTTTAAGCCAAATTAATGCCAAAATATATTCGGTGCACCAATAACTTCTTAACCAAACATCATTTTTTTTGAAGTCTATTTTGGAAATGATTTTATCCATTGCATTATAAACTCTTTTTGCTCTTAGATAGGAGTCGAGCAAGGTTTTTATTGAAATTAAACTTATGTTTTGTTTAAGAAAGTTTTTTATATCTAAAAACTCATTTAATACAATTGGGTTGAAATATAGTGGCAGTGAAATAAACTTTTTAAATAAATTAATTTCTGTGTTTGGATTACATATTACCACTTTTGAACTAAGTTCAATTGAAGGTTTTTCTTTGATTCTTTTGTTGTAATCTGTTATTACTAGAAAGATAGAATCAAGGTAATTTTCAATAACATTTATCTCATCTTCATAATAGGTTTCTCCAACGGAATAGGGAAAATTTGCAACTAACTCAAAAAGAATTTTTTTCTTAGTTTGCTGGCTCATTTTATATTTAACTTATTTTATTGCAATAATACAATTAAATAAATGTAGATGTTTTTTTTACAAATGTTAAGGATAAAATCAAAGAATTATTCTCAGCATTTCGAATGCTTCGGCGTATTCTGCAGAAATTTGAACGCCGCGAACCCTTGCCAGACCAATAAGGAAATCCTTATTAACAAATTTTCTGAACTTTTGAGTTTCATAAAATTCCATGGCTATACATTTTTTATTTATTTGAGCTTGTGTAAGTTTAAAAAATGCAGTTGTGGTAAATGCAACGGTGTCCCATGGCAAGTCGTAACCATAAATAGTTTTGTATTTAAATGCCCTCATTCCTTCTTCGTAAATAGTTCTATGGTCTTGGTGCAAGGCATTAGAACAAGGCATAAAAATTACATCAGGGTTAATATTTAACCTCATTTCAATTATATGTTCTAAAATATCTTGTCTGCGACTATTTAATTTTCTTACTGGATAGTTAAATAAAATTAGGTTCTCTTTTTTTATTCCTAGTGAAGCCGTTGCAAGTTTAACTTCTTTCTCTAATGAATCTTTTGGGAATCCCTCGGGAACTGATTCTTCGCATATGGAAAAAGCTGCGTAAAATACTTCGTTACCTTCTTCTAGCAATCTTACTATTGTTCCGCCGCAGCCAAGCTCACCATCGTCTGTGTGTGGTGCAAGAACCAATATTTTTTTATTTTGGATCTGTTCCATTTAAACTAGTAGAATAGAAATTAAGGAATTAATAATTTTGTAATGTCTACTTTACAAACATTTAAATCAACGGAACTGGAAATACCTTTGAGTTTTCCTTTGCAAGAGTGTTGCCAAATGGACCAATTTTCCCAACCTACGGGTATATTAGGTTCTTCTCTATCTCTATAATCTGCAATCCATAAATGGTAATCTTTTACCATATCTTTAAAATGAACTGCAAAATGATGGTTCCAAAAATGTGTGTTTGTATAAATAATAGGTTTAACACCTAATTTCTCCTCAATGTACTTAATCATTTGTTTGAGGTTGGAAACATAAATCTTTGAATTTTTTGAATTGTATCCTCTCCCTAATTCCACATCAATTACTGGCAGCATGTGACCAGAAGTGAAGTTGACAGTATTTAAAAACAATTTTGCTTGCTCCTTACCGGATACCAATGGCCTAAAATAATGATAAGCACCTTTAGAATATTTATCTCCAATCTGCGACCAATGTGTTGAAAATTTTCTATCTACTATCGTAGTGCCTTCAGTTGCTTTGCAAAATATAAAACTAATACCGGAGTCCAATAGACTAAAGTTAACATTTTGATAGCGAGAGATATCTATTCCAATTGAAACTTGTTTTGATTCATCGCAATATGAAAATTTTTCTGGAATAAAAGACTTGACTGTTTTATTCTCTGCAATTGAAAATGACAATGAAATCAGCAGTGCGGACAAAACTAGACTTCTCGTGATAAGTTTTTTCATTTTTTTCTTTAAAACTCAAAGTTATAAATCAGATTTTCTTATATTGGCTACTTACTAACAAATTATTAACAAGTGTTTGTTTGTTTTGACTCAACAAATTTACTTTTAATTACTCAATAATCAAGCCAAATAAACTTTTTTGTGTTTATTTTTTTATTTAGTTTTGAGAGTAAAATATAATAAGGTGATAAATAATAAATAGCTTTCATAGATTTTTTATTATGAACGATTTGAACATAGAGAAAAAAGTTGATTTTTCATTTGCTACACTTATTTTAACAAAAGATGGAATAGCCGTCCTTGATTTTAAGGACAATCAGGAAATTTCTTTAGACAATGCCATTGAATTGAATGAAACACTTGCTACCTTGATTAAAGGAATAAGAGTACCAGTTTTGATGATAATGGGAGAATTCACGAACTATTCGGATGAAGCCAAATCCTATTCGGCAAGTTATGAAGGTACAAAATACAGTTTGGCGGAAGCAATACTTGTTAAAAATATAGGTCTAAGAATTGTTGCACAAATGTATTTAGTTATAAATAAACCGAGTGTGCCCACAAAATTTTTTACTAAAACTGAGGACGCTATTGTTTGGCTTAAATCCTACTTGTAATTGGCTTTAATTGTTTGTGATGAATCTATTTTTAAAATGAAATCTGAGATTTTTTTTGATGCTATTTTTGATGATTCTTTGTATAGATGATTGCCATCGGTATATATATAGTTGTTGTTGTCAATTGTCATATCGTAATAGGAATCAACAATTGGTGAAAGTTCAGTTATTTTTTCGTTGAAGGATGGCATATATTCCTGTTCAATTTTAAAAATTTCTTGATGAACCGGAAGTCTAACCAAAATTACTTTCCCGTGATTTTTTAGAAAATTAATTGTTTTTTTTAAATACAAAAACCTAAGATCGGAGTAACAGAATTTGGCAGAATTAAAATTGGTGTAGTCTTTTATTTTTTGATTTATTCTATCGTTAACAGATTTTTTATCCATGGGAATAGTTACTTCTAGCCAACCATCATTATGCAAATAGAGTTCATTGTTGAACCTAAAAAAAATTTCATAAAATTTACCTCCTAAATTGTTGAACAAATATTCAAAATTAGGATATTGGTTTACTTCCTTGGTTGTTGCCAGGCACAAACTCCTCTCGCCAAATTTTAAAGAATCATTTGGATATTCCTTTAACGCAGAAATACTCCAAGGATCAACACAAACAATAAAAATACCATCTTTGGTGTTGGGATTTAATTTTTTTTTGATGGAGTTTAAATAAACGGGTCCATAAGGGCTGTGAGCAATAGTAAATGAAAAATTAAAGAATTTTCGATTCAGTTCCTCATTAATGGTAGAAGGCAAAATTCCTTGTGCAGATCTTGAGGTTCCAATAATTAAATTATCCGCAGCAGGGCTTGTAAACCTCAGATAAAACTGATCAACTTTTCCGTCTGCAAATGAAAGAGTAATTATAAAAGTTAATCCAACTACAAAAATATAAACTGTTGTTTTTATTAAAAATGCTTTCAAAATAAATTAAAATTGAAAATAAATAAACTGTTGTTTGTTGCCACTGAACAATAAAATGGTTATTCCCAATAAAAAGTAAAATCCCCATCTAACTGGCTTATTCCATTTTAGACCAAAATGTTCTAATGCAAAATTTCCTTCTCTACCCGCCCATTCAATAAGCATGAAAACTGCAATAAAAAAAACAATCATTAGAGCCTTACCTTTTTCACTAAAAATTGGAACTGATAAAATGGAATTTGAAAATATTTTAGAAATTATTTGAAAAGCCTTAGCTAAACTTTCTGCTCTAAAAAATATCCAGGCAAAAACGGTTAATAAAAATGTAAATGTTATTTGCAACAGTTCCTTTAAACTGGGAAGTAAATTTCCTTTGCCAACAATTTCTATGTTATTTCTATTGTTGTTCATTACTATAGATGGCATAATAAATAATGCATTTAATAAACCCCAAAAAATAAATGTCCAATTTGCACCGTGCCAAAATCCACTTACAATAAAAATAATAAACGTATTTCTTACTTTCATCCAATTGCCGCCTTTGCTTCCTCCTAATGGAATATATAAGTAATCTCTGAACCAGGTAGAAAGTGAAATGTGCCATCTTCGCCAAAATTCTGCTATGTCTCTTGAAAAATAAGGATAGGAGAAGTTTTTTAATAGTTCTATTCCAAATAATCTTGCTGTTCCTAAAGCAATATCTGAATAACCTGAGAAGTCTCCATATATTTGTAAGGCAAAAAATATGGCACCAACTAACAACGAGCTTCCTGAGTAGTTTTCGGCATTATTAAAAAATACATTTGCAAAATCTGCACATTGATCGGCAATTACTACTTTTTTAAATAGTCCCCAAAGAATTTGTCTTAGTCCATCTATTGCTTTTGAATAATTAAATATTCTTTTTTTCTGAATTTGAGGCAACAAATGAGTGGCTCTTTCTATTGGACCAGCCACAAGAAGTGGAAAGAAACTAACAAAAACAGCATAATCTATAAAGTTTTTTTCTGCTTTTATTCTATCCTTGTAAATATCAATAACGTAAGATAAACCATGAAAAGTATAAAATGAAATTCCAACAGGAAGTATTACGTTCAATGTAAATGGATTTACTTTAAATCCAAAATTTTCTAAGACAGCGGCAAAACTTTCTGCAAAAAAATTATAGTATTTAAATATCCCTAAAAAACCTAAATTGATTGATATGCTTAGCCAAAACCAAAATTTCTTATTGATTTTATTTTTGGAATCACTCATTTTAATACCAGTGAAGTAGTCGAGCAGAGTAGAAAAAATTAATAAAAATAAAAATCTCCAATCCCAGCAAGAATAGAAATAATAGCTTGAAATGAGTAATAAACTGTTTTGAACAATTAGATTTTTATTTGCAACAAACCAATACAGAAAAAAGACAATGGTCAAAAAAATTGCAAATCCAATGGTATTAAAAAGCATTAAAAAAAAATTCTATAAGTTTTATAATGTCAAAATATTTTTGGTAAATATTGGTATTTTTTATTGTTAATTTAATTTTTCAAAATCTCGCAACATAGTTATTACCGTATTAAAATCTTGTGGTAGCTCAGAATCAAAAAACATCTTGTTGCCAGTTTTTGGATGTATAAATTCTAGGCTTTTTGCGTGCAGAGCTTGCCTATTTAATGTGTTTAGGCATTTTTGTATAAACTGTTTGTATTGTCCGGTATTTTGTCCTTTTAATATTGAACTTCCTCCATATAATTCATCAGAAAATAATGGATGACCAATGTGCTTAAAATGAACTCTTATTTGATGGGTTCTGCCGGTTTCTAATTTGCATTCTACCAGAGTATGGTACTTAAAGCGTTCAATTACTTTGTAATGAGTTACTGCGTGCTTTCCAAAAGAGCCATCCGGAAAAACATCCATTACTTTTCGGTCTCTAATACTGCGTCCGGTATTGCCTGTTATTGTTCCCTCTTGGTCTGCTAATTTACCCCAAACCAGTGCAATGTATTTTCTATTAATTGTTCTGTCAAAAAATTGTTTTCCAAGATGAGCTAGAGCAATTTCTGTTTTTGCCAAAACTAAAATTCCTGTGGTGTCTTTGTCTATTCTGTGCACTAATCCGGGCCTAATTTCATTACCTTTTGTATAAGGCAAATTATTAAAATGATACATTAATGCATTAATTAAAGTTCCAGTATAATGGCCATAAGCAGGATGAACAACCATTCCTGCTTCTTTATTTACAATTATTAGCGTTTCGTCTTCGTAGCAAATTTCTATTGGAATGTTTTCGGCAATTATCTCATTTGTTTTTGGTGGTTTTGAAAGTACAATTGAAATATGGTCGAAAGGTTTAACCCTGTAATTTGGTTTTATTGGTTTCCCATTCACTAAAATTGTTCCTGCATGAGCTGCTGCCTGTAACTTGCTTCTTGTTGCATTTTCAATTCTTGTCATCAAAAACTTATCAATTCTTAAAAGTTCTTGACCCTTTGTTAACACCAAACTAAAATGTTCAAACAATTCATTTTCTTCTTCATTATCTTGCAATAAATCTTCCATTATTTTTTTAAAAGCTTTCTCAAAATTATTTAATTGTATAAATTAACGCAAAAATTACCAAAAGTAATTTTGGAAATTTTTATTGGGAGGTTCTAAATAGAATTTATGTCTTTTTGTAGGCTTGTTTTTATTTTAATTTTTGCAGCATATTTTAATTTTTGCAGTGCTAATACTTTTAAAGATTCAATAATTGTTGGCGCTTCTGACACTGCAAAATATTTCTCGATTTTAAAAAATAAAAAAATTGCATTATTAATTAATCAAACTTCTGTAGTAAATAATCAGTTGTTACCAGAATTTTTAATTGACAACAAAATAGAGATTTGCAAAATATTTTCTCCGGAACATGGCTTAAAAACAAATGCAGATGCAGGAGAAAAAGTAAATAATGAAGTATATATTTATCAAAATAAAAGCATTCCAGTAGTTTCATTGTATGGTAATAAGAAACAGCCAAGCAAGGAAGATTTAGATTCGGTAGACATCGTAGTTTTTGATATTCAGGATGTAGGAGTTAGGTTCTATACTTATTTAAGTACAATGTATTATTTGATGCAAACCTGCGCTGACAATAATAAAACTTTATTAGTTTTAGACAGACCAAATCCAAATGGAAATTATGTTGACGGTCCGGTACTGAAGGATGAAAAACTAAAATCTTTTGTTGGCATTATTCCAATTCCTATTGTTCATGGTTGCACATTGGGCGAATTGGCGTTGATGATAAATAAAGAAAAATGGTTGAAAGGTGATAAAGAATGCATATTAAATGTGATTAAAAATAAAAATTATTCACACAAGTTGTTTTATGATCCTCCAATTGCTCCTTCTCCAAACCTAAAAACAATAGAATCTATTTTGCTTTATCCAAGTTTATGTTGGTTTGAAGGTTCTATTTGCAGCGTAGGCAGAGGAACTGATTTTCCGTTTAGAGTTTATGGATTTCCTACTTTTAAAAATGGTGATTTTATGTTTGTTCCAAAATCTAAGCCCGGTGCAACAAATCCTATGTATTTAAACGATACATGCTTTGGTAGAGACCTAAGAATGTTAGAAAATTTTGAGATATTTAATCAGAAAAAAATTAATCTTTTTTATTTAAAAGATGCATACAACAGTTGTTATAACAAAGAGAAATTTTTTAATAATTTCTTTTTTAAACTAGCAGGAAATGAAGAATTGAAACAACAAATTATTGTTAATGCAGACGAAAAAACGATAAGAGATTCTTGGCAAAAAGACTTAAATGAATATTTAAAAATAAGAGAGAAATACTTGCTTTATGAGGATTTTTAACTAGTTAAAATTTATTTGTTTTCAAATTATTTTTGCAGCACTTTTTTAGAGTTGTGAAGATAAAAAACCCATTCAAAATACTAATATAGAAAAACTAAAAGCAAAAATAGAGCAGTATAAAAAGATGATAATGATGCAATAATTGCATTTGCCTACATTCAAAAAAAAATTGATAAAAATGTAATTTGCTAGATTAAATTTGGGATTCTTATTCTGAAAAATCTACAGCTTATACTGGATTAAATAGAATTACTGAAGGATTGTTTTACAATTTCTTTTTAAGAACACGCCCAGATTATTCTAACAAAAATTAAGTTTGAAGATGGAATCAAATCCCTCAAAAAATTATTGAAATAAATAGTAAATCAGCTTTGCTCAAGAACATGTTATATTTATTTAATTTTCTTCATGGGAAATTTAAAAACTTTCAAACTGCCATTTTTAATTCCTGAAATTTTCCCAAGTAAAGAATCTGATCCGTGTTTTTCATATATAATTTTTGTTGGGAAATCATGATTCTTATTTTCAAAGGTTGTTTTGATAATGCTTTGTTCTAAACAATAAAACTCAATTTTGTTTCCTTGGTTTTGATCGCTTACTATAGTTGCGAAGAATAATGAATCATTACGATTTACAATTTCCATCTTTTCGTAAATAACGGTATCAGCATTTACGATGGAATAGCTTAGACCAACAAAATGATTAGTGCTTACTTTTTTCCATGATTCATAGACATAAGGCTGTGTTGAACTATTTACCCATTGTCCTAAAATCCAACTTGGCATTATATCTTCTCGAGAAAAAATTACTGAGGATAAAACAAGAAAAATCAATACAAGAAGTTTCAATTTTTTACTCTTGTAAGCCTCAAGGCACCTAACATCCAATCAGGTAATGGTTTAGTTCTATCTCTTTTTCCAACATTTAAATACCAACCAATAATTTTCAAAATTGGAATTCTGTATGTTTCAACAAATTCAATCCAGGTTCCATCAGGGTCTTCGCAATACGTAAAATGACCAGCAGCCTCCCCCATATCAAAAGAGGTATTGCTATCAATTGTAAATGGATGACCTTTTTGCTCAAAATGCTTTTCTAATTCTTTCATATTATACACATCAAAGCATAAATGTATAAAGCCTTGATCGCCCCAGTATCTTCCTTCAAAAATTTTTCTTCCCGGATTTTCTAAGCTCTGAACTAGTTCTATTTGTCCCGTTCCAAGCAATCTACTGAATGTTCCTGATACATCGTTTTTCCTTTCTAATAGTATTCGTTTAAATTTTTTTGCACCACCATTTATCTCTTTCAAATCTTCAAATACTCCTTCTTTCTCATAAATAACTTTGTCGTATCCCAAAAGATTTTTATAGAAGTTTAAAGATTTTTCCATGTTGCTTACGCCTATTACAACGCCACATACACCACCAGTTAAGCTTTTGTCTTTTCTAAACCAATCTTTACCTTGAACTATTTCAAAAATATTTCCGAATAAATCTTTCAAATAAAAATGCTTTTCGCCGTTTGGTGTTTCAAGCAGTTCTCCAACATTTTCTACTTTTCTGTTTTTAAAATCTATATATGATTCCTCTACATTTTTAGCTTTTATTTTGGTAATAAAAATTCCTAAGTCTCCTAATTCAAGCTCAAATTTTGGCTTTTCTGATTCCCTGCTGGTATATTGCCAAATTTCTAATCCACTGCCTCCATTTAAGTTAATTGCTAATACTGCACTTCTAGAATGAACTTTTCCTCCGGTATATTTTGTCATTAGTTTAGCTTCGGCACTTTCCTGAAAAATTGGAACATCCATATTAAAGTTTTTTCTATAATATTCCCATGCTTTTAAAACATCAGGAATTCCTACTCCAACTTGCTGTATTCCTACAATATTGTCTTTCATAAGTTCTGTTTTTTAGGATTAAAAAATTTTACTTTATTGTTCAATAAATTATTTCTTTGCTAATATTGTTTCAAAAATATTATTTTTAATTTAAGGTTCAACAAAAAATATTAAAAATGGAAGACCATTCAAAAATTAGTAAACAGCAAATAATGCTAATTGTAGTAGCAGCTTTGGGCTACTTTGTAGATATATACGATTTAATATTGTTTAATATAGTAAAAAAAGCTAGTTTAATTGATATTGGTGTATTGCCAGAAAACATAGAAAATACTGGCATTTTGTTGTTTAATATGCAAATGACAGGTATGTTAATTGGTGGATTGTTGTGGGGAATTTTAGGAGATAAAAAAGGTAGAATAAAAGTTTTATTTGGTTCAATCCTAATGTACTCCCTAGCAAATATTGCCAATGGATTTGTGAAAGACGTTAATTCTTATGCAATTATTAGATTTGTTGCAGGAATTGGTTTAGCTGGTGAGTTAGGTGCAGGAATTACATTAATTGCCGAAACAATGCACAAAGACAAAAGAGGATACGGCACAATGATAGTTGTTACTTTTGGAGCACTTGGTGCTGTTTTAGCTGCCACAATTGCCGATAAATTTAATTGGCAAACCGCTTATTTTACAGGAGGTGGATTGGGATTAGCATTATTGGCTTTAAGAATTGGAACATATGAATCTGGTATGTATACAAACATGCAAACTCACGCAGTAAAAAAAGGTTCATTTTTATCGCTTTTTTCTAAATCAAAAAATGCCATAAAATATTTGCACTGTATTATGATAGGATTGCCAATATGGTTTGTTGTAGGTGTGTTGATTGCACTTTCAGAAACGTTTGCAAAAACTATAGGAGTAATTGATGGTGAAGCAAAAACTAGTAATGCTGTGATGTATTGTTATTTGGGATTATCTGTGGGAGATATAATTAGCGGTTTAATGAGTCAATTATTAAAAAGCAGAAAGAAAGTTGTGTTTGTTTATTTAATTTTTACGGTGGTAATTGTGGCAGTGTATTTATTTTCTAGAGAAATATCTCTTTCTACTTTTCATACAATGTGCTTTTTATTGGGTGCGGCAACTGGCTATTGGGCCTTGTTTGTAACTATAGCATCAGAGCAGTTTGGTACAAATATCAGATCAACTGTAACCAACACAGTCCCAAATTTTGTGAGAGGTGCAGTTGTTCCAATTACATTGAGCTTTAAAACTTTATCTGTTTCATTAGGCGCAGTTAATGCTGCACTTATTGTTGGAGGAACTTGTTTACTTTTAGCATTTTATTCCATTTTTAAAATGAAAGAAACTTTCGCAAAAGATTTAAATTACTTTGAGACTTTATAAATGAAGTAAATTTACTTTAGCCAAGTTTGATTACTTATCATTAAACCTTCCTGAACGGTAATCCTATTACCGTTATTGTAAGACGTTACAAAAGGTTGAGTAGATAGATTAGATTTTTCGTTTCTTTTTTCTTTTGCTAGTGCATAATTTGGAAAATTTCCAAATGTAAATTTGTGCCAACCTTCGTGCATTTCTAAATCTAATGATTCGCTAAGTTGAAGCTCTTTTACAACAGCTTCAATTGAGGCCACGTTTCTAAGGGCACAAACTTGTACTTTGTAATAAATTCCTGAAGATGAACCACTATTCGATCGTTGAGAAGTAGTGGAAGAAGAGGTGGTAGAAGCATTAGAGCTTGAGGCAATAGGTACACTTTTATTATTTTTAGTATCAACTTTTTGTTTAGATTCACTTTTTGGTGGCACGGCAGCAGCAATTTCTTGAGCAGCATTAGGGTTTTCTTTGAACTCTACTCCAGGTGTCATAATTTGTACACTAACGCCTTTACCGTCGTTCAGATAACTAAACAATCCCTCTAAATCAATACTATTTGCATCAGCTTCAGCTTTAATAATTTTATAACTGCAAGAAAAAATAGGATCATTTGGCATTTCTAGCCATAGTATTCTAACTTTTTGATTGATAAAAGAAAAGCTTGCACCTTTTGATTGCACTAATTTTACATTAAACCCCATAGGAATTACATCTTCTAATTTTGCAAAACCTTTTAAGCCTGCTGCATTATCAACAGTTAATTTTACTAGAACTTCTGTTGAGTTTACATTTATTATTTCTCTGCTACATTTGATAGGACCGCTAGATTCGTTAATTGTAGTAGCACTATTTGTTGAAGGAATAGTTTTTTCTGTGTTTATGTTTTGATCATTATTTGAAGCATCTGTTTTTTGAACTTGGTTGTTTTCTGTGCTTACCTTTTGTTCTGTGGCAGGAGGAGCAGAAGTTCCAATATTCAATGAAATCGGAGAAAGAGTGAATATTTTTTTATCGTTATTATCTAAATATGAAATTTTTCCATTTATTGTTTTAGCTCCGTTAGCAGTTGATAACACGGATAATTTGTATTTTATTTTAACCTCATTTTCAGAAGGAAAACTAATCCAAACAATTTTTAATGAATTTTCTACAAACGAAAAGTTTCCACCTTTTGAATCTACTTCGGAAACTAAAAATCCTTCAGGATAATCTTGTTGAAACTTTACAAATCCAGCAACAGAACCTTTGTTTATTGTAATCTCTGCAATAATTTCATCCCCAGGATTCATTTGACTCGGAATATTTGTACTCACAGAAATGTCTGTCCCTGAGAGCATGTTAAACCAAATTATCCCCAATAATTGTAAAAAAGAAAACAATTGATAAATCATAATACTTTATTTTTATGTTTATTCAAATGTAGAGTAATAATAATTTTCTTGTTCTCATCAAGATTTCAACTTTTTAACATTCAATTGTTCATCAAACATATTGCTTAAATTTATTTACCTTTGAAACAATTATAAAAAATATGAAAATCTATATTAAAGTTGCATTCCTTTTATTGGTATCTACAATTACGCAAAGCGTTGTTTCTCAAAATTACAATACCCAATTTAGAGATGTAAAATATTATCCCGGAAATTCTTGTGCAAATATTTGGGGCTATGTAGATAGTTTAGGAAATGAATATGCATTAGTTGGTGTAAAAAATGGAACATCAATTGTTGATGTTACTAATCCTGATAACATCACTGAAGTAGCATTTATTCCAGGTCCGGTTAATTTGTGGAAAGAAATTAAAACTTGGCAACACTATGCTTATGTTACAACAGAAGGTGGGGGGGGCTTACAAATAATTGATTTGAGCAATTTACCGGGTACAAATTTGCAAGTAACAAATTGGGCACCATTTATCCCTTCATTAAATGGCACATTAAATGCAATTCATGCTTTGCATATTGATAATGGAAAGGTTTATCTCTATGGAAGCAACTCAAATAATGTACAATTAGCAGGAATTATTATTGCAAGTTTATCTGACCCTTGGAATCCAGTTTTTTTAGGTGCTTACACTAATGATTACGTTCATGATGGTTATGCAAAAAATGATACAATTTATGCTGGAGTTTTATGGGCAGGCAAGGCAAGAATTTTAGATTCTACAAATCCGTCAAATATTTCTATGGTTGGAGAAATTTTAACACCTACTGCTTTTACACATAATACTTGGGTAAGCGATGACAGGAGGTACATGTTTACAACTGATGAAAATGCAAGTTCTTTTTTAGCTTCATTTGATATTTCTAATCCTGAAAACATTACCAGATTAGATAAAATTCAAACCAACCCGGGAAGCAATGCAATAGTGCACAATACTTATTATCACAACGGTTATTCTTTAACGTCATGGTATTCCGAAGGATTTACAATAGTAGATTCTCATCGCCCCAGAAATTTAGTTGAGGTGGGTAAATACGATACATTTAGTGGAAGTGAGAGTGGATTTTATGGAGCATGGGGTGTTTATCCTTATCTTCCATCAGGTAATATTTTAGTTACAAATATTGATACTGCTCTTGCTACACCATTTGAACCAATTAGTGCAGGAGCATTATTTGTGATTACACCAACATACAAAAGAGCTTGTTATTTAGAGGGAACAGTTAGAGAAGATTCTTTACAAATTGGAAATCCGCCTCTTTTAGGTGTAAGTATTTATTTAAATGGAGAATTAATAAATGAATCTGATGTAATTAATTTCCCCGGTGAATATGCCATTGGTACCGTTGTTCAGGGAGTATACCAAGTAACTTATGAAAAAGACGGATATGAAACAGTTGTTATAAACGAAGTAGCATTAGAACCCGGAGTGGTTACAATAAGAGACGTGTTGATGAGAAGAACGATTACAGGAATAAATAAAAGAAACATAAACTCAAAAACTTTTGTTTACCCAAATCCAAATTCAGGTTTCATCACTATAAAAAATGAAAATTTTATTAATAGTAAAGTTAATGTAACTCTAACTGATTTGGCTGGACGAACAATTCTTGAAAAAGTAGTTATCTCTGATTCTTCAAAATTAAAATTGGATTTAGACGTACCAAATGGAATTTATTTTTTAAAAATTAATTCTGGTGCCTCACTTTTTGAAAATATAAAAATACAAGTATCAAAATTCTAAAATGAACTTTCTTGCACATGCTTATTTGGCCGGTGAAGACGAAGGTTTGATAATTGGTAATTTTATTGCAGATTCAGTAAAAGGAAGTTCTTGGAAAGAGTATACTTTAGATATTCAAAAAGGAATTTTACTGCATAGAAAAATTGATGAATTTACAGATAGTCATCCACTTGTATTGATAGGAAAAAGAAGATTGTATAAGAACTATTCTAAATATTCAGGTGTAATTATTGATATTTTTTTAGACCATTTTTTAGCAGCTAATTTCTGTAAATACTCAAATAAAACATTAGAGCAATTCTCTACTGATTTTTACCATACAATTATTAGTAATCAAGAAGTTTTAAATGACTATGGAAATAAAATTATCTATTACATGCAAAAAAATAATTGGCTGTTAAGTTATTCTAGTATAAAAGGAATTGAAAATACCTTAACTGCAATGACTAAAAGGAGCGGAGTAATCTATAACTTAAACGAATCAATCTTGGAATTGCAAAATCACTATCTTGAATATGAAACTGAATTTTTCGTTTTTTTTCAAGAAATGATTTTATTTGTAAGTCAACAAAAAGAAATTTTAAAAAATCATGCTATTTAAAAAGGATGTTTTTGGTCATTATTTATTTATCAAAAAAATTTTCATTTCAATAATTGGTTTTTTCACTTTTCCAGGTTTAAACATTTTTAATAAAACGAAGATAAAAGGTACTGAAAATTTGGAGCATTTGCCGAAAAGAAACATACTGTTTGTATCTAATCACCAAACATATTTTGCTGATGTTATAACTATGATACATATTTTTTGTAGCAATAAATGGGGATTTAAAAACAATATAAAACTTCCTATCTATCTGTTAAATCCCAAAATTGACACTTATTTTGTTGCGGCAGAAGAAACAATGAAGGACGGGCTTTTGCCTAAAATATTTGCGTATGTAGGTTCGGTGAGTATTAAAAGAACATGGAGAGAATCCGGTAAAGATATAAATCGACAAGTGGATCCGAATGATATTTCTAATATTGGAAAAGCACTAGACAATGGTTGGGTAATTACTTTTCCTCAAGGAACTACTAAGCCTTTTGTTGAGGCAAGAAGAGGAACTGCTCATGTAATAAAAAAATATAAACCTATTGTAGTTCCAGTTGTAATAAATGGTTTTAGAAGAGCCTTTGATAAAAAAGGATTAAAATACAAAAAAACAGGTATAAATTTAAGTGTAACAATAAAGCCTGCATTGGAAATTAATTATGACTTGGATTCAGATAAAATACTAGAACAAATAATGTTTGCCATTGAGCAAAGCAATGAGTTTAAACCTGTTCATTTAAAGGAACTGTCAGTTTCTTAACATCAATGACTTTCTATTAAATATAAAATCCAAAAAAAACACATTCTTATAAAATAGCTTGTTCTTAAACAACGATTATCTATATTTGAAGCAATTAATTAAAAAATAAACATCAATAATGAATAAAAGTGAATTTAATCCAGTAAGATTTTTAGACAAAGATACAAGTCAAACACAATTTTATACTGTTTTAAAAAGTAGGGTAAATAATTACTTTAAAGAAAACAAACTTTCAAAAAAACATAATAATGCAATGGTTATTAAAACTGTTGTTCTTCTTTCTGCATATGTACTGCCATTTTTAGTTATTTTGATTTTTAAACCTTCTTTTGGATTTTCTCTTGTATTATGGTCAATAATGGGTTTAGCTTTAGCAGGCTCTGGTATGAGTATAATGCATGATGCAAACCACGGTGCTTATTCATCAAATCAAAAAGTAAATTACTGGCTTGGTCATACATTAAATTTAATGGGAGGGTCTGTTTTTAATTGGAAATTACAGCACAATGTTATGCACCATACTTACACAAATATTGTGCACTACGATGATGACATCGAGGATAAATTAATTTTAAAATTTAATCCACATACAAAGGTCAGGTGGTTTCATAAACTTCAAATTGTTTATGCTTTTTTATTTTATGGTATTCTTACACTTTATTGGGCTGCATTAAAAGATTTTGTTCAGTTTAATAAATACACCAAGCAGGGGGTAAATCCTAATTCGCCCTCTCAAAACAAAATCACTCTTTTAAGAATATTTTTAATTAAAGTATTTTATTTTGGGATATTTTTTGGTGTTCCGGTTTATGTTTTTGGAATTCCATTTCTACAAATTTTGACTGGTTTTTTAGTAATGCAGTTCATTGCTGGAATTATTTTAACCACTGTATTTCAATTGGCACATACTGTAGAAGGAACAACCCATCCTGTGCCTAATGAGAATTATACCATTGAAAATAACTGGGCTATTCATCAACTTAATACCACAGTTAATTTTTCCAGAAGCAATAAATTTGTTTCCTGGTATGTTGGAGGTTTAAATTACCAAGTAGAACATCATCTATTTCCAAATATTTGCCATGTTCATTATCCAGAGATTTCTAAGATTGTAAAAAGCACCGCAGAAGAGTATGGCATTCCATATTTAGAGAATCCAACGTTTATGCAAGCCCTAAAATCTCATTTAGCTATGGTAGTAAAGTTTGGTAAATTGCCTAGTTTAAACGAGGCAATCGCATAAATTTCTTCGAAATTTGCTCTACTTTTCACATTACTTCAAATTACTATTCAACTTATTGCTAATCAATTCTATAGGGCTAAATAAGTTGTTAAAAATGTAAATACTGTCAATATAATGACAAAATTTATATAAAAATCGTCAATACATTGACAGAATTCGTTTTTTTATACGCTACAATCTCCTTTGTTTCCCCAGCAGCAAGGCATTTATGGTTATGGAAAAGTTTCTGAGCTTTTTCTAAAAATTACTTGGTATTTACCATTACTAGGGTTTTCCGTAGTTTTTGTATAAAAATCAAAAATATGTCAATATAAAAACTATATTTATATAAAATATGTCAATGTAATGACTAAATTTGCATTAAAATAGTCAGTATAAAAACTATATTTAATTATATTTTATGGATATTGTTCGTTATCAAGAGGATATTATTCTTAAGGGATTGAAGCCTCAAAAGGTTTGTTTGTTGCTCGGTGCAAGACGTGTTGGAAAATCTATGTTGATTGAGAAGCTACTCAATAACTACAAAAAATCGTATCTTTTTTTGAATGGTGAAGATGGAGATACTCATAGTTTATTGCAGCAAAAGACAATTGCTAATTACCGCAGGCTATTGAGCGGAATTGATTTGTTGGTAATTGATGAAGCACAAGCTGTTCCTGAAATTGGAAAAAAACTTAAACTAATGGTGGATAATATTAAGGGATTAAAAGTATTAGTTACTGGTTCATCTGCATTTGATATTCTTAACATTTCTGGTGAGCCTCTAACAGGAAGAAGTAATAATTTTTATCTGTACCCAATTTGGCAAGGCGAACTTCAAGAGAATCCAATTCAAACTAAGCAAAATTTAGACGACAAATTAATATTTGGTTCGTATCCAGAACTATCTAATTTGGATAATAATGACTCAAAAAAGAAGTACCTACAAGAATTAGTTAATGGTTATTTATTAAAAGACATCCTTGTTCTTGATGGATTAAGAAACAGCTCAATTGTTTTTAGTCTATTAAAGATGTTAGCTTATCAAATTGGTAAAGAAGTTTCATTTAATGAATTGGGAAACTCTTTGGGCATTAGTAAAAATACAGTAGAAAAGTATTTAAATTTATTAACTAAGGTCTTTATTCTTGTAAAAGTTTCGGCATATAGCAATAACTTAAGAAAAGAAATATCTAAAAGTCAACGATGGTTTTTTGTAGACAATGGAATAAGAAACGCAATAATAAGCGACTTTTCTCCTATTTCATTAAGAAGACCTGACGAGAAGGGAATGTTATGGGAAAACTATTTGTTTATGGAACGCCTAAAACGTAATTCGTATAAAAATCTATCCATCAATCCATATTTTTGGAGAACGTATGATATGCAGGAAATAGATTTGGTTGAAGAAAGTAATAAAAAAATTTCAGCTTTTGAATTTAAATACGGTTCTAAAAAAATTGCGAAAGTTCCAATTGCTTTTGCAAAAGCATATCCAAAGGCTACATTTAAAGCAATAAACACAGAAAATTATATTGATTTTATCTTGTAATCATGCTTTAAAATAAGTTATCTATCGTCAATAAATGAATTAAATTTGCAATCTTAAAAAAACGAGATGTCAGAAATAAGTGAAGAAATAAATAAAAGAAAAACCTTTGGAATTATTAGTCACCCCGATGCCGGAAAAACAACATTAACTGAAAAACTTCTGCTTTTTGGTGGGGCCATTCAAACTGCTGGTGCAGTAAAATCAAACAAAAATGCTAGAGCAGCACTTTCTGATTTTATGGAAATTGAAAAACAAAGAGGAATTTCTGTGGCTACATCTGTTATGGGTTTTGAATACAAAGGAGTAAAAATTAATTTATTAGATACTCCGGGTCACCAGGATTTTTCGGAAGATACATTTAGAACATTAACCGCTGTTGACAGCGTAATTATGATGATTGACAGTGTAAAGGGAGTGGAGAGTCAAACAGAAAAATTATTAGAAGTTTGCAGAATGAGAAATACTCCGGTGGTTGTTTTTATAAACAAACTAGACCGCGAAGGAAGAGATCCATTTGATTTATTAGATGAAATAGAAAACAAATTATCAATTAAAGTTTGTCCGCTTAGTTGGCCAATAAGCATGGGCAAAACATTTAGAGGAGTATACAATAGGTTTGAAAAACATTTGTTGTCTTTTCAAGGCAACAATTCAAAATTGTCTGATGAAGTTACACTAATTAACGATATACATTCTCCCGAACTTGTAGATATAATTGGTGAAAAATATTCTAATAAACTAATAGAGGATTTGGAGTTAATTGAAGGTGTTTATCCCGAATTTTCCAGAGAAGAATATTTAAAAGGAAATATTTCTCCTGTGTTTTTTGGTAGTGCAGTAAATAATTTTGGAATTAAAGATTTGTTGGATTGTTTTATCTCTATTGCTCCCTCTCCTTTGCACAGAGAAACTGATACAAGAATGATTGAACCTAACGAAGAAAAATTTAGCGGATTTGTGTTTAAAATTCATGCCAACATAGATCCAAGACACAGAGATAGAATTGCTTTTTTAAGAGTTTGTTCAGGAAAATTTGAACGTAGTAAATTTTATTTGCATACACGATTAAAAAAAGATTTACGATTCTCTAACCCAACTGCTTTTATGGCTCAAGAAAAAAATATAATTGATGAGGCTTTTCCCGGAGACATTGTGGGACTTTACGATAGTGGAAATTTTAAAATTGGTGATACACTTACTGAAGGCGAGAATATGATTTTTAAGGGTATTCCAAGTTTTTCTCCTGAGATTTTTAGGTTTGTTATTAATAAGGATCCAATGAAATCTAAACAATTGGCAAAAGGTTTGGAACAACTAACGGACGAAGGAGTGGCGCAGTTATTTACAATGGCATATAATGGTCAGAAAATTTTGGGCGTTGTTGGAGCGCTACAGTTTGAGGTAATTCAACACAGACTGCTTGCAGAATATGCTGCATCATGTAATTTTGAACCAATAAATTTATACAAAGCATGCTGGATTAGTTCCTCAAACAGTAAATCACTAAAAGATTTTATTCAAGATAAATACACTAAAATTGCTGTAGATAAAGATGATAAACATGTTTATTTGGCAGAATCTGCATGGAATTTACAAATGGCACAAGAAAAGAATCCTGATATTACTTTCCATTTTACAAGTGAATTCAAATGAAATCAAGACAAGTAAAAGCTAAGAAATCATTTGGCCAACATTTTTTAAATAATACCCAAGCAGCTCAAAAAATAGCTGATTCTACTTATGATTTTGGATGTAAGAATGTTTTAGAAATTGGCCCGGGAATGGGAGCATTAACAAAATATTTAATTCCTAAAAAATTTAATTTAAAAGTATGTGAAGTAGATAATGATTCGGTAGCCTTTTTAAGAACAGAGTTTACTGAAACAGATTTTGAGATAATTCATGCAGATTTTTTAAAACTAGATTTGTCGCAAATATTTAATGGCGAACAATTTATTATAGTTGGAAATTTTCCATACAATATCTCATCACAAATAGTTTTTAAAGTTATCGAAAATAGAGAGTATTGTATTGGTATGACAGGTATGTTTCAATTAGAAGTTGCTAAGCGATTAGCAGCTACTGAAGGAAAAAAAGATTATGGTATTATTGGAATATTAACGCAGTGTTTTTTTGAATCGAGATTAATTATTCAGTTAAATGAAGATGATTTTACTCCACCACCCAAAGTAAAATCAGGGGTAATAGAATTGTATCCAAAATCAGAAATAAACACAGTGTTTTTAAATCCTAAATTTAAAAGTTTAGTTAAAGTTGCTTTTAACCAACGACGAAAAACACTAAGAAATGCTTTGTCTCAATTTGGTTTAGGTGCTGACCATGAATTTTCTAAACTACGTGCAGAGCAACTCTCACTGAACGATTTTGTTACCTTGTTTAATCACATTCACAATAGCTAATAATTTGTTTATCCGTTGAAATAAATTTGACATTAGCTTATTAAAAAGTTTCCTTTCTATAATATCCTCCATAAAAAATTTCAACTTTTTTTGCATTTGTTTTCGCTATAGAAAATGAATTTGTCTTGTCAATTTTAAGCACCGAGTAATGAATTATTTCATCTTTTTCATCAATTAATTTCCAATATAAATACTCGTTGTTTAATTTACTTAATTTAGGATAAATAAAAATACTATCCTTAGATACAGAAAAGTCAAAACTTGCAGCATCGCTAATTGATTTTTGTTTTAATGATTTAGGCATCAATTCTCCATAGCCATTGGCCAAATCAAAATAGGGATAAAGTGTAGAATTTTCTTCCAAGAGTTTTTTAAGTTCCATAGGTTTTCCCTTGAGACTTGGATTTTGTTCTAATATACAAGCTGCAAATCCAGCTGCCAAAGGAGAGGAAAAGGAAGTGCCAAACATAATTCCATATTTATTATTTGGCTTTGCCACAGTTGTTGAACCTGGAGCAACAATATTGGGTTTTGCTTTTTTATTTTCAGCAATACCATAGGAAGAAAACGAAAAATGTTGCCTTGTTTTTGGATCTATTCCTCCAACAGTTATCGCACTGTCGGCATCGGCAGGTGTTGCAATAAATTTCCAATTATTTCTTCCTTCGTTTCCAGCCGAAATAAAACACAATATACCCTTAGACGCTGCAATGTTTGCAGCTTTTGCAACTAAACTTACCGAACCGTTCATTTGAGTTTGAAAATACCTAGAATGTGTATAACCCAAACTACAATTTATTATATCTGCTCCATTTTTATCTGCCCATTCGGCAGCAGAAAGCCAATTTTCTTCTTCGGCTAATGTTTCTGCAATCTCTTCTGTAATTGCTAATAGAAACTTTGCATCAATTGCTAAACCTAATTTTTTATTATTAGAAATTCCAGCAATATTGCTAAGCACGGCTGTACCATGATTTATAGATTTGTAAACATTGGTGTCCTTTTTAACAAAATTATAGCAGTTTAGTATACGTTTGTTGTCTTTTAAATATTTAAAAGCTTCGTGCTTATCAACATCAGGAAATCCTCCATCAAAAACTGCAATTATAACTTCTTTCCCGCTCAATTTCATAGAATCAAAATATGATTCATGCATGAGCTTCATCTGCAATTGTCTTAATTTTTCTGAATATGGTAAGTCTTTTTCATGTGCAGAACAGAGTTTATTATTTTGATTTTGATTTACAAAATATATATTGCTTACAAATGAATATTTTTCTTGTAGTGTTTTAATTTTTAGTGAATCACCTGTTACACAAATTCCATTTAACCACCTCGAAATTGTTTTTATGCTCTGCACATGCTTACTAATTGTAGAAACATAATTTTCGTCAACTGGTAAATCAGAAAATTGATTCAAGCTTATTCCTGAATTAATTCTTTTAGCTATTGTATTGGGATGAAAATACAAAAGTGGGTTAAAATTTGAAGTGTTTTTTTTATTAAAGATAATCCAAGCCTTACAAGAATTATCTGCATATGTTAAGTTAACATGCAAAACTACAAGTGCTACAAAAAAAAGTTTTGTTTTAATCATTGTTCTTTGTTATTTCAAAATTAGTAAACTTATTTTCAATCCTATAAAAATCATTTTTTTAATTGTTGACAATCCACATAATTTTTATATGTTTGAATGTCTCAAAATTTATATTTTATTTATGCAGATTATCGAATGTGTTCCAAATTTTTCTGAAGGCCGTGACATGGAAATTATATCTATGATTACCAATGAAATTGAAAATATTGATGGAGTAAAATTATTAAATGTAGATCCTGGAAAAGCAACAAACAGAACAGTAGTTACATTTGCAGGTAATCCTGCATTTGTTGTAGAAGCTGCTTTTAGAGCAATTGCTAAGGCCTCTGAACTTATAGATATGAGTAAGCAAAAAGGAGAACATCCTCGCATGGGTGCAACAGATGTATGTCCTTTAATACCCATTGCAGGAATAAGTATGGAAGAAACAGCAGAATGGTCAAAAAAATTAGCCAAGAGGGTAGGAGAAGAACTAAATATTGCTGTTTATTTATACGAAGAATCACAAGCGGATAAAACCAGAAATAATTTATCTGTTATTCGTCAAGGTGAGTACGAGGGATTTTTTACTAAGATTAAAGAACCTAAATGGAAGCCAGATTTTGGTCCACAACAACATTCAGTTAAAAGTGGTTCAACTGTAATTGGAGCAAGAGATTTTTTAGTTGCCTACAATGTCAATTTAAATACAACTTCAGTTAGAAGGGCAAATTCAGTTGCATTTGATGTTAGAGAAGCTGGTAGAGTTATTAGAGAAGGAAACCCAATAACTGGAAAAATTATTACTAATGAAAATGGAGCACCAGTATTTCAGCCCGGAAAACTTAAGTCGGTAAAAGCTATTGGTTGGTTTATAGAAGAATATGGATTGGCACAGGTTTCTATGAATCTTACAAACATTAATGTTACGCCTGTTCATTTGGCGTTTGATGAATGTTGTATTAGCGCCAACTCACGTGGAATTAGAGTAACAGGATCTGAGTTAATAGGGTTAATTCCACTAAAAAGTTTATTGGATGCTGGAAAATATTTTCTTGAAAAGCAAAAAAGAAGCATTGGCGTTAGTGAAGATGAACTGATAAAAATTGCAATAAAATCTATGGGTTTAGATGAACTTTCTCCATTTGAACCTGAGAAAAGAATAATTGAATATTTGTTGTACCCGAAACAAAAAAATTCTCTGATACATAAAAATTTAATTGAGTTTGCCAATGAAACTGCCTCAGAGTCTCCTGCACCGGGTGGCGGTTCTATATCTGCATATTTAGGTGTGTTGGGTGCTTCACTGGGAACAATGGTGGCCAATTTATCTTCTCATAAAAAAGGATGGGACGATCGTTGGAAAGAATTTTCTGATTGGGCAGACAATGGCCAACAACTAAAAAATAAATTATTAAAATTAGTTGATGAAGATACCAATGCATTTAATAAAATTATGGAAGCCTTTTCATTACCAAAGTCAAATGAAATGGAAATAAATGCAAGAAAAAATGCCATTCAAGAGGCCACATTAAATGCAACTTTAATTCCATTGGAGGTAATGCAAACTTGTTTAAAATCATTTCCATTAATTAAAACAATGGCCGAAATTGGTAATCCTAATTCTATTTCTGATGCAGGTGTGGCAGCCTTAAGTTGCAGAGCAGCAATAAGAGGGGCATACATGAACGTGAGAATAAATTCTAAAGATTTAGCAGATAAAAATAAAATGAATGAGCTAAATGAGGAAGGTAAAATTATTAACGAATTAGCAGAAAAGTTAGAATCAGAAATTATTGAAATTGTAAATTTAAAAATAGGTTGATATTTATAAATCCAATTCTTAAGGAATCATTAATATGACAAATACAAAGAATCATGTTCCTTGGACGAAAAGAATTGCCTATTTTTTCCCCATACAATTAATCTTGGTGCATTTAAAAAAGAACCAGGTATTATTATTGTTTTGGTTGCTTCTATTTGGTTTTATCACTAAAAATGTTGCTTCAAATTATGGTGCTCACTACCTGTTTTTAAATCCAGAATACCTCAATAAAGTTGGTTTTTTATCTTATTTTATTGTAGGATTTAGTTGTGGCGGTTTTATTATGGCATTCAACATTTCTAGTTTTATTATTAACGGATTTAGATTTCCGTTTGTTGCCACACTAAGCAATTCTTTTTTAAAATATTGTTTAAATAATTTTATAATTCCCATAACCTTCTTAATAGTTTATAGTTTTAAAATTTACTCTTTTCAATCAGACGATCAGTTTTCAGATTCTTTGCAAATATTTTTGTCCATTTTTGGTTTTCTCTCAGGGGTTTTTTCATTTTTAATTTTATCGCTAACTTATTTTTTTTCAATCAATAAAGATATTTTTGGCTTGTTTGGCGTTAAAACAGATGAAGAAGAAGAAATTCCTCGAATAATTACAACGAGAGTTACATTAAGAAAAAACAATGATTGGAAACGCTTGAGCAGCAAAGAAGGAAGAGATTGGCATGTAGATACTTATATTAGTAATTTCAGAAGATTAAGAAGGGCAAGAGACATAGGACATTATGACAAAGAAATGCTACTTAAAGTTTTTAGAAACAATCATACAAATGCGGCACTATTTGAATTTATTGTTGTTGCAACTATTTTAATATTGGGTATTTTTAGAGAAAATCCATTATTTTTAATTCCAGCTAGTGCAAGTTTGTTTTTAATTTTTACAATGTATCTAATGCTTTTTAGTGCACTGCACACTTGGCTTAGAGGTTGGGCAACAACTGTTACAATTTTATTATTTGTGAGTTTTAATTATTTGTTTAGTTTGCCAGGATTTTATCCTGCCAGCAAAGCATTTGGATTAAACTACAAAGGCAAACAGGCGGAATTCTCATACAAGAATCTAGAAAAATACAATTGTGAATCTGATATACTAAATAAAGATTTTGAAAATACCATATACATTTTAAATAAATGGCGATTAAAAAATTCTATAAACTCAATTAATAGAAAGAGAAAGCCTAAAATGGTTTTAATTAATACCAGCGGTGGTGGTTTACGTTCAAGTCTTTGGACTTATCATGTTATGCAAACTGCCGATAGTATATTAAAAGGAGAATTGATGAAACACACACAACTAATAACAGGTGCTTCTGGAGGAATGATTGGTGCTGCCTTTTACAGAGAACTTTATTATTTATACGAACAAAATAAATTAAGTAGTTATCATTCATCCGAGTTTAGAAAAAACATTTCTAAAGATTTACTAAACCCTCTAATTTACTATGCAGCTATTAATGATTTGTTTTTAAGATTAGGAGAATTTAACGATGGAAAATATACGTATAAAAAAGACAGAGGTTATGCTTTTGAAAAATCCCTAAATGAAAATACTGCAAATATTTTTAATAAAAGATTGGGCGATTACTTTTTACCTGAAAAAGAATCTCATATTCCAATGATGATTTTTTCTCCAACTTTAGTGAATGATGGAAGAAAAATGTACATATCACCTCAAGGCATATCTTATGTAACGCAATATTTTGACTCGGACAGTATTAGCAGAACTGCATCCATAGACGGAATAGAATTTCTAAAGTTTTTTAAAGAACAAGATGCCAATAATTTAAGATTTGCCAGTGTTATGAGAATGAGTGCTACCTTCCCATTTGTTACTCCATTTGTGCAACTTCCATCAGAGCCCGCCATTGAGGTTATGGATGCAGGCGCAAGAGATAACTTTGGTTTAGAAACATCCTTAAAATTTTTATACACGTTTAGAAATTGGATTTCATCCAACACAAGTGGAGTTATTATAATCCAAATTAGAGATAGATTTAAAAAGGCTCCAATAGAAGGAGAAGGAAATAAATCTTTAGTGCAAACACTTTCTACACCTCTTGGAGCACTGTATGGCAATTTATTCAGTATTCAAGATTACAACAACGATGGATTATACCAATATGCAAGCAGATGGTACGATGGAAAAATTGACGTTGTAGAATTTCAATTAAAAAATCAAAAACCCGATAATATTTCTTTGAGTTGGCATTTAACGAATAAGGAAAAAATGAAAGTAATTGAATCTTTAAAAAATGAAGAAAACGAAAAAGCATTAAAAAAGTTAGTAGAATTGTTGCAATAAAAAAAATTAACTTAGATAAATAAAAAATGAAAGAATTAACTGTACAAGAACTAAAACTAAAAAAAGACAGTAACGAAAAATTTCAGCTAATAGATGTTAGGGAAGAATATGAAGTTGAAGTTGGAGCTATTGGAGGAACTCATATTCCAATGGGTGAAATTTTAAACCATTTAGATGAATTATCTAAAGATATTCCGGTAATTATACATTGCCGAAGTGGAGCAAGATCTGCAGCAGTTGTAAACGCTTTGGAACAACAATATGGTTTTACAAATTTATACAATTTAAAAGGTGGTATAACTGCTTATTCAAATGAAATAGATGCGAACATTAAAGTAGGATAATTGTTAGAGACTGTAATTATGGAAGCAAAAAATAAAGATGTTGTAATTGCTGGATCTGGTTTAGTTGGAAGTTTACTTTCAATTTTTTTGGCCAAGAAAGGATATAAAGTAAAAGTATTTGAACGCCGACCGGATTTACGGTCTACTAACTCTTATCAAGGAAGGTCAATAAATTTGGCACTAAGCGACAGAGGTTGGAGGGCCTTAAAAAAAATTGGAATAGATCAAGATATAAAAAAAATTGCTATTCCAATGTATTCAAGAATGATTCATGATGTTAAAGGTAATTTAGTAGTTCAACCATATGGAAAAAACGACCAGGCAATTTATTCAGTTTCTAGATTAGGTATTAATGTTGCATTATTAGAACTTGCAGATAAATTGCCAAATATTGAACTTTTATTTGATGAACGTTGCGAAAGTATAGATTTTGAAAAAAAGGAAGCAAACTTCGTAAATGCTATAACAGATAGAAGAACAAAAGAAAATGCATCTCTTATTTTTTCTGCAGACGGAGCTTTTTCTGCCGGAAGATTATCAAAGCAATTATCAAGCGACAGATTTGAATACCAGCAATTTTATATAAATTGTGCCTATAAAGAATTAGCAATACCGGCTGGAGAAAACGGAAGTTTTTTGATGGAAAAAAACGCTTTACACATTTGGCCAAGAGGTTCGTTTATGATGATTGCCTTGCCTAATCCAGATGGCTCATTTACGTGTACTTTGTTTTTTCCTGCAAGTGGAGAGTTTTCATTTGAGGAACTTAATACAAGAGAAAAAACCAAAACATTTTTTGAAAAATATTTTAATGATGCCCTGCCATTAATGCCAGATTATTTAGATCAGTTCGAAAGAAACCCTGTGAGCTCTTTGGTAACGGTTAAATGTTTTCCATGGATTTACAAAGATTCTTTTTCGTTGATTGGAGATGCTGCTCATGCCATTGTTCCATTTTTTGGTCAAGGCATGAATTGTGGATTTGAAGATTGCGTGGTTTTAGATGAACTTATGGAAGAATACCAAGAGAAATGGGATGAAATATTGCCAGAGTTTGAAAAATTAAGAAAGCCTGATGCAGATGCTATTGCAGATTTGGCAATAAATAATTTTAACGAAATGAGCGATAAAACTGGTGATCCTAAATTTTTGTTACAGAAAAAAATAGAAGCAAATTTTTCAGATAAACATCCAGACAAGTGGATTCCTGCTTATTCAATGGTAACATTTTCTCCTCATATTAGATACTCAGAGGCCCTTGCAAATGGCAAAAGGCAACAAGGTATTATGGATGATGTAATGAATACTGAAAATATTGAAAATATTTGGGATTCAGAACAAATTGAAAAAATGATATTGGAAAGAATCTAATCTTCTATAATTTTAACTGTATCCTTTCTAATTGTATTTCTCATAATAAAATAGAAATACTTTTAAAATCTATAAATCTTAACTCAGTTTAGTTTACTAAAAGTTTTCTCCTAACTTATTTACCTTTTTAATGAGTTTTGTTAGGTGTTCATTTTTTTTATCTTCTCTGTTCCTAATTGAATAATCTGTAAAATATTTGTGATTCTGTAAAAATTTAATTTGAATCAAATCCCATTGTTCATCTGTTTTTATTTTTCCTTCCCACATTAATTCTTTTTTTAAGTTATTTGAGATTTCGTCAAAGCTGTCGGTTCCCAGATAATCTAAATCGGCATCACACATAATCATTTCTAAAATATCGTTTGGTTTTTGTGGAACTTTTGTAGCTAAAATCAATCTGCAAATTGTATCTATTTGTAGTAAAGAAAATCCATGTTGTGGAAGTAAATCCCTGGCAATTTCACACCCTTTTTCCTCGTTATTGTCATATTGAACTAAGAATCCGGAATCATGAAATATAGCCGCTGTTTTTAAAAGCATTATTTCTTCTTCATAAATATTTTCTTGTTTTGCAATAACCTCTGCAGAGTTTCTTACATCTATTGTGTGTTGTAAACTATGGTAATAAAAATATTTAGGTAATCCTTCTTCAAGTTTTTTTAGTATTTGTTGTTCAGCTTTTTTGTAATTAAATTTTCCATACAAATGTGAGTTAAGTTTTTCATTGAATTTTTTCCCTGGCCAATTTTCATTTTCCTCCGCAATAAGTTCACTTCTTATTCCTTCCACAAAATACATCTCTATTAAACCCCTATTTTTTGTAGGTACTTTTCCTCTATATGAACATTCAAAAAAATCTTTAACAATATCATAAGTAGTATTTGAAATGTTTACTTTGCCTGCCTCAGAATTTGCTTCCAGCCTATTTGAAACATTTACAGTATCGCCCCAAATGTCAAAAGCAAAACGCTTGGTGCCAATAACTCCTGCAACCAACTCTCCCGTATTAATTCCTATTCTTAGTTCCCATGGTTTTTCTCCGTTTGCAATTTTAACACTGTTTCTATATTTTATGTATGCCTGAATTTCTAGTGCTGCTAAAATAATATCAAAGGGGTTGCTTACATTTCTTATTGGAACTCCTCCGGCACACATATATGAATCACCAATAGTTTTAATTTTTTCTATATTATATTTTTCAATTATACTATCAAATTCAGAAAAACATTCATCCAATTCGCTTACCAATTGCTTTGGGCGGTATGTTTGAGAAATTCTGGTAAAACCAATAAAATCTGTAAACATTACTGACGCCATTCTGTAATTTCTTGCCGAAGCTTTCCCTTTTAATTTTAATTCATCTACCGTTTCTTGCGGTAAAATATTTAAAAGTAATTTATCTAATTTTTCCTTTTCGTTTTCTAGTTCTAGGTTTTGATTTTTAATTTCTGTGGCTTGCGATGTTATTTTTAGTGTTCTCTCTTGCACTAAATTCTCGAGTATTCTTTTTTGTTTTATTATTTTTTTTACTCTCCTTCTATTCCATGAAATTATAAACATTATAAAAATTAAGGAAACTGTTAATCTAAACCACCAGGTTTTGAAAAAAGGAGGTTTAATGATTATGTATAGTTTTGCTTCGTTCGCACTCCATACTCCGTTAGAGTTTGAACCTCTTACTCTAAAAATATATTCTCCCGGATCTAAATTGCTAAATGTTGCCTCGTTATTGGTGCCAATGTAATTCCAACTTTCATCCCAGCCTTCTAAAAAATATTCGAACTCATTTTTTTCCGGCGATGAAAAATGTAGCGAAGAAAATTCTATTGAAATGAATTTTTCTTTGTATGATAAAAATAAAGTATCTACGTAAGGTAATATTCTCTTATCTCTTAATTTATTATTTCCTTTTACTGGTGTATTAAAAACTTTTGCATTGGTTATGGATATTTGCGGCGCAATAGGGTTAATAATTATTTTGTTGGCAATAAACGATGTAATACCATTTAATCCTCCAAAAAATAGCTCGTTATTAAATCCTTTTGCATAAGCTCCGGTATTAAATTCGTTGCTTTGCAAACCATCTGCCAAAAAGTATTTATTAAATTTTTTTTCGTTTCTAGTAAAGCAGTTTAAACCATTGTTGGTGCTCAGCCATAAATTTTGATTTTCATCTTTTACAATTCCATAAACAGAGTTGTTAGAGAGTCCATCTTTTTCTGTAAAAACACTTTCTACCTTATATGTTTTTGTGTTAAAATAATTTAGTCCTCCGCCAAAAGTACCTAACCACAAATAATTTTTCTCAGGCAAAATACTTAATACAATGTCATTACTAATACTGGATTTATTTTTTGCTGAGTATGCAAAACTTATAAATTTTAATTCTTCAATTGTTTGATAATTCAATACTTTAATTAATCCATCGCCATCAGTGCCAAGCCAAAGTTCTTGGTTTTCATTCAGGGCCATTGTTCTTACTACATTTTTTGTTTGGGTGCTGTCGTTGGCAATAAAGTTTTTGTAATGAACTACTTTTTTTGTTGCTTTATTTATGATGTATATTCCATTGGAGGAGCCTAACCAAATGTTGTCTTCAATAATTAAAATACTATAAATTTTATTTTGCTTTATTTCGTTCCAATTTTTATAATTGGCATTAAACTCGTGGTATTTGTAAGTGCCAATTTCTATCTCAAAAAGTCCATTACTGGTTCCGGCCCAAACTTTATTCTGGTCTTTTTGCATCGTGTAAACACTTATGTTCTTCTCGCCCTTGCTTCCAGTAAGTGTTAATTCAAAAAAAACTTTTTTGTTTATTACTAATATCCCATTTTCATTTCCCGCCCAAGTATTATCTTTATCAATGGGCAAAATAGACCAATATATACTAGATTGTGTAGAATTTTTAGACTCTTCATTTTCATTAAATACAATAAAATTTTTTTTGAATCTATCAAAGTTATTTAGTCCATTTTCTGTTCCTACCCAAATTGTCCCTCCTCTGTCTTCTAATAAACTTATAACTCTATTGTTACTTAATGATTGCTGCTGGTAAAAACTGCTTTTGTATTGATAAAAGTTTTCTTTTTCTACTTCAAATTTTATTAAACCAGAGTTTGCTCCTATCCATAAATCTGATGAACCATCTTGGATAAGTGTATTTATTTTATCGCCTCTATTTATTATGTTTTCGTATGTTTTTTGAATGTTGTAATTGGTATCTATTTTATACAATGATGTTTCAGACACCATCCATGTTGAGAGCTTTGTTTCTAAAAATCCAATAATATTTTTTGAGCTAAATTTGTTTAAAGCTGCTTGGAATTGTATAGAAAAAGTTCTTGTGTCTGGGTTATAATTTAACGGTTCTTTATTTTCAAACGCTATAAGTGCAAGGCCTGTTTTTGCAAAACTTATAGCAATAATAGTTGAATTATTTTTATTTGGAACGTGATATGCTGTTGCAAAATTTTCGTTATTTAAATCAAATAAGAAAAGTTGGTTGTTGCTGGTACAAACAAACAAATATTTATCGCTTCCACTTATAAATTTTATTGAGGGTGGTTTGTTTGATGCATTGATATTTGAATGGGGTAAATCTACTTTTTTAAAAGTTTCGTTTCTTAAATACAATATACTTAAACCTTTTTCTGTGGCTACCCAAATTCTGTTTTTGTTGTCGCAAAACAATCCGGTAATGCTGTTATTGGGTAATGAAAGTGAATCGTTTCTATCGTTTTTAAAAACTTTAAATTTATATCCGTCAAACTTGTTTAATCCATCCTGTGTGCCAATCCAAATAAAGTTCTTTTTGTCCTGAACAATGCATGAAATTGTAACTTGAGATAACCCTTGACTTTGATTAAACTTTTGGAATTTTAAATCTATGTTTTGAGCAAAAACTTGTAAAATTGATAAATTAAAAAATAGTGTAAACAATACTTGCTTAGTATTTTTCAATTTTATTGTCATAGAATGATTTACAATTTCAGTTTTTGCTTCTCTTCTTTACCAATGTATCCAACCCATAATACCCACATTATAAATATAAATATATAGGCTAAAACATTAAAAACATATTTGTGCATAAAATCTACAGAATCTGGATTTATTGAACTTGTAATGGCAAGCGACGAAATTCTAATGGAATTGATAATTAAAATACCAAAGATTCCTATTGGTGTAAACCATAGTTTCTTTTTTAATGGCCCCGGATACACAAACATCAAAGCCACAAAGCCATATAAAACCCCTAATCCAATACAAGCCGGACCAACTAAAACTCCCGGAGTTCCAACAATTTTTATTAATGGCCCATCGTTTATTACCTCATAGCCAACCCATCTCAAAAAAATGGGTGCAAAAAAAGTTAGCACTTTAAGAATTATTCCCAAAAAGCTATACCAATATGGTCTAAACCATTCTTGTTTTTCTAGGTGGTCTGTAAAAAGGGTCCAAATCCCTAAAACTAAAAAACCCTTTAACAAAAAGGTATTTATTGGATTACTGAGTATTTCTTTAATTTTTTTTAGCATAACTTGTAGTGATTTGCAAAAGTAACAAGAAATTATTTCTAGATTATATTTCTATTGAATTTACTACACTAAGTTTCATTAATTTTGAACTTAATACTTTGATAGTCTATTTTTTATAAATAAAAAGTTTGGGATTTAATAGTATTTAGTTAGTTTTGCACCCCTTATAAAATTTTGAAATGAAAAAATGGGATGAGTTTACTATTCCTTTTCTTGGACTTGAGCCGGGAAAATATGAATATGAATTCAAGATAGACAAAGAGTTCTTTGAGATTATTGAAACAGATTTGTACACTACCGCAAACATTAATTTGTTGGTTACCATGCACAAGTCTAGCACTATGCTTTCCTTTGACCTTGCCATAAAAGGAACAATGCCAGCAGAGTGCTTCAGGTGTTTAGCCAGTTCGGAAATTAATTTCGATGCCAATGAAGAAAAGTTTTTTGTTGCTAAAATTGGGAGTGATATTTCTGATACTAGTTCCGAAGAAATTATTGCTATTGGCCACGGCGAAAGTTCAATTAACATTGTTCAGCAGGTTTTTGACTTTTTCCATAGCCAAGTACCTCAAACTATCTTGCCTTGCGA
The DNA here is from genome assembly GCA_037131955.1 of Bacteroidota bacterium. Taxonomy (GTDB): domain Bacteria; phylum Bacteroidota; class Bacteroidia; order UBA4408; family UBA4408; genus CAIMMJ01. Next base: position 15,477 of record JBAXQC010000001.1, on the reverse strand, counting down.
AATAAATAATAATTATAAACTTTGCAACCAAGAAGTGCTAGAAAAACTAACTGCTGTTTCTGTAAAAGCCGAGCAAAATAATGTCGACCCAAGGTGGGAAGCTCTAAGTAAACTAAAAGATAAAAATTAAATATAACAATTAAAATAAAATAAAATGCCACATCCAAAACGAAAAATCTCCAAAAGTAGAAGAGATAAAAGAAGAACACACGATAATGCAGTTGCAAGTACTTTGTATGTTGATAAAGCAAGTGGAGAAATTAATCTTATGCACAGAGTAAATCCTGAAACAGGAATGTATAAAGGACGTAAGGTAATGAAGGGTACAAAAGACGAAGCATAGTAATTTAATACTATTTGCAGGTGAACATCGGTATTGATATTTCCGGAGGCGATCATGCACCCCAATCGCAAATTAAGGGAGCCATATTAGCTAAGGCCAAATTTGGTAACAATATAACATTAAATTTAATCGGCAATGAAACTGAAATAGTTGAATTGCTCTCCAAAGAAAATCAAAGCCCTTCAAATTTTAAAATTATAAATGCCCCCGACATTATTGAAATGGGGGAGCATCCAGCAAAAGCATTTTTAAAAAAGCCCAACAGCAGTATTGCTATGGGCTTTAAACTTTTAAAAGAAAACCAATTAGATGCCTTTAGTAGTTGCGGAAATACCGGAGCTATGTTGGTAGGCTCTGTTCAAATTCTTAAAGCAATTCCGGGCGTAATAAGACCATGTATTACATCGGTTATGCCAAAACTAAATGGTGGTTTGGGTTTAATTTTAGATGTTGGAACCAATGCAGATTGCAAGCCCGATGTGCTTTACCAGTTTGGATTGTTAGGCTCATTATTTGCGCAAAACGTATACGGAATTCAACATCCTAAGGTAGGCTTAATGAACATTGGCGAGGAACCAGAAAAAGGTAACCTTATTGCACAAGCTGCTCACGCTCTAATGCAAGACAACAATGAGTATAATTTTATTGGCAACGTAGAAGGTAGAGATATTTTAGACGATGTTGCTGACGTTATTGTTTGCGATGGGTTTACAGGAAATGTAATACTAAAAGAAGCAGAAGCATTTTACACCGCAATTAGAAAAAGAGGAATTAAAGACGAATTTTTTGACAGATTCAATTATGAAATTTACGGAGGAACTCCTATCTTGGGCATAAATTCAACCGTTATGATAGGTCATGGAATGAGTAGTCCGCTTGCTGTATGTAACATGTTGCTGCTTTCGGCAGAAATTGCAAAAAGCAACCTATCCCAAAAAATTAAAAATGCCTTTAATCCATGAGCAAAATAAGAGCTACAATAACTGCCGTTGGTGGTTACGTTCCCGAATATATTTTAACTAACCAAGAGTTAGAAAAATTGGTTGATACTACTTCAGATTGGATTCTTTCCAGAACAGGAATCAAAGAAAGAAGAATACTAAAAGGAGAAGGGCAAGGTACTTCTGTGATGGGTGTAAAAGCAATTGAAAATTTACTGCAAAAAAGAGGAATTTCTCCTTTAGAGATAGACATGGTAATTGTGGGAACCGTTACACCCGACATGGTTTTTCCTTCAACAGCAAATGTTATTTGCGATAAAATTGGTGCAACAAATGCATGGGGGTATGATATTAACGCTGCATGTAGCGGATTCTTGTTTTCTTTAGCTACCGCCTCAAAATTTATTGAAGCAGGAACTCACAAAAAAATTATTGTGGTGGGTGCCGATAAGATGTCGTCAATAATAAATTACCAAGACAGAACAACCTGTGTAATTTTTGGCGATGGGGCAGGAGCAGTGCTGTTAGAACCTACCACAGAAGATTTTGGAATAATGGATTCTATTTTAAAATCAGATGGATCAGGCAGACAATTTTTGTTTCAAAAAGCAGGTGGCTCTATGTATCCTCCAACACAAGAAACCATTGCTAAAAAAGAACATTACGTTTTTCAAGACGGTCAGCCTGTATTTAAAGCTGCCGTTACTAATATGTCGCAAGTTGCTGCAGACATTATGGAACGTAACCACTTAACCGCAAATGATGTAACTTGGCTAGTACCGCATCAAGCCAATAAAAGAATTATTGATGCAACAGCAGCAAGAATGGGAGTTGGGAGCGATAAAATAATGATGAACATAGAAAAATACGGCAATACTACTTCTGGAACCATTCCACTTTTGTTGTGGGATTACGAAAAACAAATAAAAAAAGGAGATAACCTTATTCTAGCTGCATTTGGTGGCGGATTTACTTGGGGTTCTATCTTTATTAAGTGGGGGTATTAAATATTACTTCTTGCACTACATATTCTTTTGATTTTTATTCTTTCTTGAGGTGTACATAAAAAAGTGTACAAAATTTCTAAACGCCTTACTGCCGTATTTATTAAAAAATATTTTGTAGAAGTTTACTTGTACCAGATATTTTTGCTTAGCTAACCTCGTTAAATCTGATAATCTTTTAGCAGGAGTATTTCATAAATCCAATTTACAATTCAGTTTGGAACGAGTATTTCATTTATCATGATTAATTATTGAACAGGTAACTCAATAAAAACAAATTAAAAGTAGTTTATTTTGTTCATTTGAAATAAATACTAACTAAATCAACCAAAAACCTAATTTTATTCTTCTTAATTTATCATTTTACATTATTTTCGCACACTTACATTTCATAAAATAGAATACAATGGATAAACTCAAATTTGGCACCGACGGTTGGAGAGCAATAATTGCAAAAGATTTTACGGTAGAAAATGTTGCAAGAGTTACACTTGCTACCGCACAATGGTTAAATAAAAATACCATCAATCCTAGTGTTGTGGTGGGTCATGATTGCAGATTTGCAGGTGAATTGTTTGCAGAAACTGTTGCAAAAGTTTTGGCACAAAATGGAATTAAAGTGTATTTGTCTAAAGGATTTGTTTCTACTCCAATGATTTCTTTGGGTGCAGTTACTCAAAAAGCCAATTTGGGAATCATTATCACGGCTAGTCATAATCCTCCTGCATACAACGGTTTTAAGCTAAAAGGTGCTTATGGTGGTCCATTATTGCCTGAGCAAGTTCAAGAGATAGAAGATATTATTCCTGATTCTTCCAACTTTCTGTTTGATAAAAATACTATTTCTGATTTTAAAGAAATTAGTTACATAGATCTGGAAACAATGTATTGCCAGCATGTAGAAAAGAATTTTGACTTGGAAGCAATTCGCAATTCTGGTTTAGAGTTCGCTTATGACGCCATGTATGGTGCAGGACAAAATGTAATGAGAAGACTTTTTCCTGATATTACCTTTTTGCATTGCGATTATAATCCTGGATTTGATGGGCAAGCTCCGGAGCCTATTCACAAAAATCTTGGGGAGTTCTCCAACATGATAAAAATGAGCGAAAATATAGATTGTGGTTTAGTTACAGATGGTGATGCAGACAGAATAGGATTGTATGATTCAAAAGGGAATTTTGTAGACAGTCACCACATCATACTTTTATTGATTCATTACCTGAAAAAGTATAAACACATGGATGGAAAAGTGTGTACTGCTTTTTCCACCACCGTAAAAATTAAAAAAATGTGTGCTCGCTACGGTTTACCTTTAGAAGTGGTAAAAATTGGGTTTAAATACATTTGTGGTATAATGATCAAGGAGGATGTGTTATTAGGTGGCGAAGAAAGTGGTGGTATTGCAATAAAAGGCCACATTCCCGAAAGAGATGGAATATGGATGGGTTTAGTTATTTGGGAGTTTATGGCTAAAACAGGAAAGTCACTAGAGCAATTAATTGAGGAGGTGTATGAAATTACCGGAAGATTTTGGTTTGAAAGAAACGATTTACACATCGACGAAAAAACAAAAAATTCTATTGTTGAAAAATGTAAAAACGGAAGTCTAAAAGAATTTGGTACTTACAAAGTGCAAAGAGTGGAAGACATGGACGGATGGAAATTTTTCTTTAACGACGATGAATGGCTAATGATAAGAGCCTCTGGAACAGAGCCGGTGCTCAGAACCTATGCAGAATCAGAAACAAAAGAAAAAGCTTTTGCAATTTTAGAAGCTTGCAGTAAAACTATTCTTGGATAATTTTTTTTTAATTTAAAACACTATTAATATAGATGTGTGGAATTGCGGGGATTAGATATTTTGTAGAGCCGGAAACTTCTTTTGTTCAACAACTAACAAATGCCATAGAGGCATTAAAAAAAAGAGGACCAGACAGTAACGGTATTTATATTGACGGTAAAGTGGGCCTTGGGCATGCAAGGCTTTCAATTATTGATACAAGTAATGCTGCCAATCAGCCATTTACAGAACTTTCAGAAAGATTTACTATTGTTTTTAACGGCGAAATATTTAATTACAAAGAATTAAAAGAAAAATATTTAAACCATATAAAATTCAAAAGTGAAAGCGACACAGAAGTATTATTGAATTTGTATGTTATTTTTGGTAAAGATTGTCTAGAGCTTTTAAACGGTTTTTTTGCATTTGCAATTTATGATAAAGAAGATGGAAGTTTGTTTATTGCAAGAGACAGATTTGGTGTAAAACCTTTGTATTATTATAGCAGTAACACTATGTTTTGTTTTGCCAGTGAATTAAAATCTCTACTTCAATTTGGGCTAAAAAAAGAAATAGATTTTGAATCACTTTCCATTTATTTTCACTTAAATTATATTCCTTCTCCTCACACTATTTATAAAGATATTTTTAAACTCAATCCGGGATACTATGTTATTCTGGATAAAAATGGAATAAAAAAAGCACGTTACTACCACGTTAAAATAAATTATGACAACAAAGAAATAGTTAGTGATTACAATAAAGCAAAATCAGCATTAAAAGATTTGTTAGACGATGCCGTGCAAAAGCGTCTAGTTGCAGATGTTCCTTTGGGGAGTTTTTTAAGTGGTGGAATAGATTCTTCTATTGTTTCTGCATTAGCAGCAAAGCATCAAAAAAACCTAAGCACCTTTTCGATAGGCTTTAAGGATGAACCATTTTTTGATGAAACACATTATGCCCAAATGCTTGCAAAAAAACACCATACCAATCACACTGTTTTTTCTTTGAGCAACAACAACTTGTTTGAGCATTTTTATAACTTCCTAGATTATCTTGATGAACCATTTGCAGATTCTTCTGCTTTGGCAGTTTATATTCTTAGCAAGGAAACACGAAAAAATGTTACAGTAGCACTTTCTGGAGATGGAGCAGATGAAATTTTTAGCGGCTACAATAAACACTCCGCTTTATTTAAATCTATAAATAAATCTTTTGCCGAAAGCTTTCTCAAGCACCTGGAACCCGGATTTAGAATGTTGCCCAAATCTAGAAATTCAAAATTTGGGAACACATTTCGTAAATTACATAAATTTAGTATTGGATTGGGTTTAAGCACTTCGGAAAGGTACTGGCGTTGGGCAGGATTTAGTGAGGCAAACTCTGTTCATCAAAGATTTAAAGTAAAAGTAAATTCACAAGAATACATCCGCAGAAAATTATCATATTTAAAGCACCTGGAAAATGAAAGCGATTTTAATAAGTTCTTGTTGGCTGATGTTGAAATGGTGCTGCAAGGAGACATGTTACCAAAAGTAGATATGATGTCTATGGCAAATAGTTTAGAGGTTCGTACACCTTTTTTAGATTATAGAGTAGTAGATTTTGCATTTTCAATTCCACCTGAATTTAAAATTGACAACAAAAGAAGGAAAAAAATTTTAGTTGATGCATTTCAGGATTTACTGCCAAATGAACTTCTTAACAGACCTAAAAAAGGGTTTGAAATTCCATTATTGGGATGGTTTAAAAAAGAACTCAAGTCAATTATTGAAGATGAACTTTTGTCAGAAAATTTTATTGAAGAACAAAATATTTTTAATTACGATGAAATATTTCAGTTAAAAAAACAATTGTTTTCGCCTAACCCCAATGATGCAACCGCTCAAATATGGGCATTATTGGTATTTCAATATTGGTGGAAGAATTTTCATAATTCATAAAAATGCCTAAAGTACTGCGAATTATAAATAGATTTAACTTAGGTGGCCCCACATACAATGTTGCCTATTTAAGTAAATTTATGGAACCTCAGTACCAAACAATTTTGGTGGGGGGCGAGAAAGATGAAACAGAAGACAGCTCGCAGTTTATACTGGATAAATTAGGTTTAAAACCTATTATAATCCAAGAAATGAAACGTGAAATTGATATTAAAAACGATAGAATTGCTTATTTAAAAATTAGACAATTAATTAGGGAACATAAACCTGATATCGTACATACACATGCTTCTAAAGCAGGTACAATTGGAAGGTTGGCAGCTCGGGCAGAAAACGTCCCTGTAATAATTCACACGTTTCATGGTCATGTTTTCCATTCCTATTTTGGAAAACTTAAAACGCTATTTTATAAAAATATTGAACGATTTTTGGCTCTTATTTCCACTAGAATTATTGCAATTAGCGAAATTCAAAAGAACGAGCTAAGTGAAATTCATAAGATTTCCACTAAAGATAAAATAGAAATTATACCACTAGGATTTGACCTTAATAAATTTCAAGAAAACACCCTTGAAAAAAGAAATTTGTTCAGAGAAAAATACAAACTAAACCAACAAACAGTTGCCATTGGAATTATTGGAAGACTAGTTCCTGTAAAGAATCATGAACTATTTTTAAATGCAATTTCTTTTTTACAACAAACTAGCAAAATAAAATTTAAAGCATTTATCATAGGTGATGGTGAGCTCCGCAAACAGTTAGAAAATTCGGCAAAAGAAAAACAGTTAGAGTTTGAAACGCCCGAAAAAGAAAACCAAAATGCTATTGTGGTTTTTACATCTTGGATAAAAGAAGTAGATGTTGCATTGAGCGGATTAGACATTGTAGCTCTTACATCTTTTAACGAAGGCACACCAGTTAGTTTAATAGAAGCACAAGCAGCAGGAAAACCTATTGTAAGCACTAATGTAGGAGGAATAGAAAATGTGGTGATTAAAAATAGAACTGCCTTGTTAAGCGATATAGATAAACCAGAAAGTTTTTTCAGCAATTTAAAAACTCTAACTGAAGATGAAAATCTAAGGAAAGAAATGGCGGCAATTGGATGGCAACATGTATTTGAAAAGTTCCATTATAAACGCTTGGTAAAAGACATGCAAAATCTGTATGAAAAACTTTTGGTGAAAAAAAAATAAATATTTATTTCATAACTTCCCAGATCACCCATTGCAACAAAAAAGCAAGTTCAACCATTTCGCCAAACCAATATTTATTAATGTTTTTAAAGCCAAGATAACAGCAAACTGCGGTTTGGATAAAATTTAAGACATTAAAAAGCATGTTTTCATTAAAAAAGTACAAATTCACCAATAGCTGAAATACTAAAAGTACAAGCAGAATAATTAATGCATTTTTACTAGAAATGGCAGTGTAAAAATTTATGGTACCATTTTTTTTATCTTGTTCAACGTCTGCAAAGTCAAATGGAATTGTTAAGGCCCAAACAAATAAAAATTGACTCAATAAAAATGGCATTACATTTAATAGCTCAACTTTAATTGATAAAAATCCAGTACATAAAAATATCCATGAAAGTGAAATACTAATTGCCTTGGTTTTGTAATTTTCTCTTAAGCTAAGTGTATTTGGAATTTCTTTAAAATAAAAAAAACAAATTACAAATGATAAAATAAGGTAGTGGTAGTTTGGTAATATTTTACTCAAAAAGTACAACGCAATACAGGAAAATACCAAAAAAAATAAACCAACAAAGAAGTTTATTTGTAAAACTAAATTTCTTGTTTTAGGGAAGTAAATTGTAAAAACTAAGAGTGAAAAAACAACTACTGTGCCTGTAGAAATTGAATTGTTTATAAAACTAGCAAAGAAAACTAAATGAAAAACAGCAAATAAAACAGTTCCTAGTTTAGCGTATGAAATAGTTTTAAATATTGAATTCAATATTTATTATTTATTTTTTTAAGCTGCCAATTATTATCTGAGTTATAATCCCCGAAACCAAACCAATTCCTGCACCTTTTAATGAACTTTGTACTCTTTTTCCGCGTGCAGTTCTTCCATATCCTACAACATACATGTCTTCTTTTAAATATTTTTTGTCTGATACATTTTTTCGTTTAATTTTTATCCATTTACTGCTGTTCAATCCTACCCAAATTGCAGGAATTATTGGAGTTAGCCAATAGGGCATAAAAACTCCACTGGCGGCACCTATTACTGCGCTAGATATAAACGGACCTGTAGTTTTATAGGTTGTAATTGCATCTCTTTCGCCAGCTATCATAGATCTCATATCATTTTCTGAAAAATAATTTTCTTGAGATAGTGTATCTTGTTTGTAGATTACTTCTTCTTTTTTTGAGCTTCCATAGTCAATAGAAAACACGTCATCTAGTTCAATCTTTCTAATTTTAAGTCCGTTTTTGTATTTAAATTCAGCATTTATAAATCCGCCAACAGTATCAATTACTCTGCAAGAATCTTCCGTTCCGTTTAAATATAATATTCTGTCTTGCCCAAAAGAATTGTTTTGGTAAACAAAAAGAAATAAAATTAGTAGTATCTTATTCATGTTTTTTAGCTTGTTTTTCCTTTAATATCTATTTGTTTGTTGATGTTACAAAAAAACAAAGTTTTGAATTGCATTCCTAATTTTTTAAAGAATTTATCTAGAGATGATTACACTTAACAGATAATAGTTGTATTTTTACCATTCATCTAAATTAACTAAACAAATTTTGTTTTTAATCGTATTAAGTTACAAAGTCAACTTATGAAATCAAATTTTACTTTTTTTAAATTTTTATTACTAGTTTTTTTTATTGCAGCAAGCTCCAATATCTCTATAGCACAATCGGCTAAAAGATTTTTAAATGATGGAATTGAAGCCGCCGACAAAAAAATGCATACAGATGCAATAGACTATTTTAATAAGTCAATAGTGCTTAAACCAAACTATTACGAAGCCTTTTTAGAAAGAGGAAAATCGTTTGAAGCCATAGGAAATATTGCCGAAGCTACAAAAGATTATCAAAGTGCAATGGCAAATAATTCCGATGAAGAAGAACCCTACCTGAAATTAGGCTATTTGTTTATCAATAGCAAAAAATATGTTGATGCATTAATTATTTCCAAGAAGAGCTTAGATTTAAAAAAGAAATCATTCAGAGTTTATCAACTGTTGGCAGAATGCAAATTATACAATAAAGATTTTAAAGGTGCCTCCGAAGGTATTGAAAAAGCCATAAGTGAACAAAAAAACGAAGCTTTTTCGTGGTATTTAAAAACTATCATACAAGATTCGTTAAACAATAAATTTGTTGCATTAGAATCTGCAAAAAAAGCAAATGACTTGGTTTTAAAATCAAAGGAATACAAGGAGTCTAAAATGTTTCCTGAATTTTTAAAATACTTTGTTTCATTAGCCAATCAACATTATTTAAATAATCAGCATGATGAATGCATTGCAACTTGTAATAAACACCTCAGCGATTTTCCTGAAGAAGCATTGTTCTACTATTACAGAGGTTTAAGCATGTATCAAAAAATGAAAATGACCAATGCTTTAGATGATTTAACAATTGCTTTGACTAAGAATGAAAAAGATTCTAAAATTTATGTAGCAAGAGCAAACTTATTTATGAAGCAAGGACAAACTGAATCTGCCTTAGGAGATTTTATAAAAGCAATTTCTATCAATAGAGATAACTTGGAGGCTATAAAAGGCAAAGGTAAATGTTTAGAAGTTCTGCAAAAGCTCGATGAAGCATCCGTTTGCTACGAATTAGCACTATCAAAGAATAAAAACGACGCCGAAGCAATCTCTTTGGTAAATAACATAAGACAAAAATTGTTTGAAAGTAAAAGAGAAAAGAATGCTCCTGAAATATTTTTAGAAGGCGCTATAACTGCCAACGAAAATGTTTGTAATATTCCCAGAAATGTTATGTTCTTTGAAATTAAAGGAATTGTAAAAGATCAAAGTAGAATAAAATCTATTGTCATCATGGACGAAGATGTAAAATTTGATTCATTAGTTTATAATCCTACATTTTCCTATAAACTAAAAACTCTTTTAAAAGAGGATTTTGTGATAAGAGTAGAGGACAGTTATTCTAATGTTACTGAAAAAAAATATATTCTTAAAAGATCCGAAAGTGAAGCTCCGGTTATTACAATGGATCAACAATTTAGTAACGAAAAAAATGAAGTTATCATTTCCGAAGCCCTGGGTTACGTGGTAAAGGTAAGTGGAAAAGTTAAAGATGAAAACAGTATTAAAAGTATAAAAGTAAATTCTAAAAGCCCTTCTTTTTCTGCAAATTCTAATGAGGTAGATTTTTCAACTGATATAGATTTGGTAGGTTTAGATAGCATAATAATCAGTGCCACTGATGTGTTTAATAATGTAGCTAGAGTTGCTTACAAGATAAAAAGGTCTTCGGAAACTGATACAACTTTAAACCCTATGGGTAAAACTTGGGCAATTTTTGTTGACAATTCAAATTATAAATTTTTGCCTGTACTAGAGGCTACCACAAATGATGTAAAGGCAATGAATTCTATTTTGGAAAGCTATAATATTGATAATGTAATAGTAAAAAAAGACCTTACAAAAGCTCAAATGGATAAGTTTTTTCAAATAGATTTAAGGGATTTAGTGGCCGAAAATAATGTGAATTCAATTATGATTTGGTTTGCAGGACATGGAAAATTTTTAAACGAATCAGGTTATTGGCTGCCAATTGATGCAAATAAAAAAGAAGAATATACTTTTTTTGCATTGTCACAATTAAAATCATATTTGGCAACATATAAAAAAGTTAAACACACTTTAGTGGTTTCTGATGCATGCGAAACCGGACCTGCATTCTATCTTGCCATGAGGGATATTAATGTAACTAGAAATTGTGGAGAGTGGGAATCTACCAAACTAAAATCTGCACAAGTAATTTCTTCCACAACTTTAGATTTAAATGACGATAAATCTGTTTTTACAAAATCTTTTGTTGATGCATTAAAGGGAGTGAACGAAAATTGTATTTCTATAGAAAAAATTTCTGAAAAAGTTTCGGCTACTGCTAAGCAAAATCAAAAACCTAAACCAAAACTGGGAAATATACAAGGTTTGCAAGACGAAAACGGTACTTTTTTCTTTATTAAAAAAGGAAAATAAAATATTAGCATTCTATTTATTTAAAAAAATTACAAAACCTTTTACTAACTATATTTGTTTGAGATAATTCATTCATTCTGCTGACAGAATTAGCAGGAATTTTAGAATGTAAAAGCTGGTAAAAAATAAATATATTCGCACAAAAATTAACAATGGCCAAATTCTTTAATTTAAAGATTTCTGAAAAAATTCAAGAAACAAAAGACGCTGTTTCTTTATCATTTGATATACCTTCTGAACTTACCGAAACATTTAAGTACAAGCAAGGGCAATACATAACTTTTAAGTTGAACGTTGATGGCACTGAACTCCGCAGGTCATATTCTATTTGCAGCAATCCTTTTTCCAACGAAATGCTAAAGGTTGCCATAAAGCAAACAAAAAATGGCTGGGGTAGTGTTTATCTCAATCAAAAAGTAAATGTTGGAGATGCCCTAGAGGTAATGGCTCCAATGGGTGGATTTTATTCCGAGTTAAATTCCAACAATAAAAAGAACTACTATTTGTTTGCTGGAGGCAGTGGAATAACGCCTATGCTTTCTATAATAAAAGCTGTGTTATCTCTTGAAGCTCACAGTAAGATTACTTTGTTTTACGGCAATTTAAACGAAGAATCAATTATTTTTAGAAACGAACTTAAACAACTTAGCTCAGATACCAGACTAATTGTAATTGATATTCTTGACCAACCTGCTAATTCATACTTTCCAGAAGAATTAAAAGGGATAATGGACAAAGCAATGCTGTTAAAATTGATAGAAAAATATGTTGATGTAACAAGCGATGCCGATTACTTTATTTGCGGGCCAACGCCAATGATGCAAAATGCAGAATCGTTGTTAAAAGAAAGAGTTGAAGATAAAAAAAGAGTTCATTTAGAATATTTCTCAACACCAGATTTACCTCAAGAAGTAGTGCAAACAGCAGTTTCTACAAGTCCTGTTAATTGCTCCGCCACCGTTATCTGCGACGGCGATGAAAAGGTGATAGAAATAAAGGCAGGAAAAAATATTTTGGATGTTGCACTGGATGAAAATATTGATGCTCCCTATGCTTGTCAAGGTGGATCTTGTTGCACATGCAGAGCATTGCTGGTAGAGGGAAAAGTTCAAATGAAAGTAAATTTTGCTTTGTCAGAAGATGAAGTAAAACAAGGCTATATATTAACATGTCAATCTTATCCGCTAACTCCAAACATTGTGGTTGATTACGATAGAGGCAGATAATTTTTAGAAGACTTTTTGTGCAAAATTGTTTGGTTTTTTAGAATCAACAATCTTTATCTATTTCTTATTAAAATTACCAATAAGAAATTTATCTTTGCCCCCTAATTCCATAAATGAGAACCGACCTCAAAAGATTCAATAACGATTGGTACAATCCTGGTGCAAGTTTTTTTAAGCAAACGGTTTGGTTTTTTGTAAATGGAATATTCTTTAAATCATCATTATTTCCTTCATATAGATTAAAATGCTTTTTGTTAAAATTGTTTGGGGCAAAAGTAGGAGAGGGCGTAGTTATAAAACCCAACGTAAACATAAAATATCCATGGCGATTAAAAATTGGTAACCATTCTTGGATTGGCGAAGAAGTGTGGATTGATAATTTAGATATGGTTACTATTGGTAATAATGTTTGCATATCTCAAGGTGCTTTGCTTTTGTGCGGCAATCATCACTACAAAAAACCTGCATTTGACTTAATTACGGGAAAAATTACCCTAGAAGACGGTGCTTGGGTAGGTGCCAAAACAGTTGTTTGTCCGGGCGTAACAATAAAAGAAGAAACTGTGCTTACAGTGGGTTCTATTGCCACTTCTACTTGCGATGCATTTAGTATTTATCAAGGAAATCCTGCAAAAAAAATAAAAGACAGGGTAATAAGAAATGTATGAAAGTTTCTGTAATTACAGTTTGTTACAATAGCTCACAAACCATAGAAGATACCATAAAATCGGTAATAAACCAAGATTATCCAAACATAGAATACATTATTGTTGACGGACTTTCTAAAGACAATACTCTTGAAATTGTAAATAAACACAAGGATAAAATTGCAAAAATAGTTTCTGAAAAAGACAATGGAATTTACGATGCAATTAACAAAGGCATTGAGCTTGCAAGCGGAGAGTTGCTGAGTGTGCTAAATTCCGACGATTTTTTTGCCACCTCTTCCGTTGTTTCCGATGTGGTAGAAAGTATAGCTAAAGAAAATTCTGATGCATCCTACGGCAATCTTCTATACGTTAATAGAGAAGAAACCAGCAAAGTTTTACGCACTTGGATAAGTGGTGAATACTACGATGGAATTTTTTATAAGGGTTGGATGCCTCCTCATCCTACTTTTTTTATAAAAAAATGGTGTTATCAAAAATATGGCTCTTTTAACCTCAATTTAAAATCTTCGGCAGATTATGAATTGATGCTAAGGATGTTGCATAAAAACAAAATCAAAGTATCCTACATCAACAAAATTCTTGTGAAAATGAGGGTAGGAGGGCAAAGCAACGTTTCGCTACTAAACAGATTGAAAGGCAACCAAGAAGACAAAATCGCTTGGCAACTCAACGGACTTAAACCCAATTGGTACACACTTATTTGGAAACCGCTGTCCAAAATTCCTCAATATTTTAAATAATCCCTTCAATTTATTTTCTTCATTCTTAGCACAATTTTTATTTGAACCTAGTTTTCATTTAACAAATTATTATTTTTTTGTTTAAAATTCTTGCTTACCTTTGGTATAATAATAAAGTGTCGGTTTGACACATATACGCAACATGAAGACAAAAATTACATATTTTTTATTTATTTTTCTGTTTCCATTTTTTACTTATGCTGCCAGCGGTATTTGGGAAAGAGCCGTTGCTCTTAATTTTGGAGCAACAAATTTTGTAACTGGCACAACCTTCAATAACCAAAACTGGGGAACATTTCTTCCTAATTCCGGTAATCAACTAAAAGGCGGAAGTTTAAATACATTTAAAAATGGAACGGATGATATTACAGGTGCAAGAATGTTCTACAGAGTAATTGCTGTTGGAAGCTCAGAAAATATAGCCTTTACGTCCATAAATTTACCATTTGGTCAGAATTTGCCTTCTCCTGGCGATCAACAATGGTCAACAGATGCAGAGTCAATTTTATTTATGAATGGCTTAGCAGCAGGAAACTACAATTTAGAAGTTTATTTTGAAGCAGATTTTACATTTCCTCCAAACGGTGCAGGTGTGCACATAGACAACAACAACGGAGCAAATTACAAAGCTCAGTTTACTATTTCTGCACCCAACCAAGGCTGTTCTGTAAATTTAGGAAATGATACCACCATTTGCGGTTTAGCTGCTGTTCAGTTGGGTGGAGATTATACCATTGCTCCCTTTGGCGATTCATTAACCATTACTTTTAATGCTGCTTTAGGCGGAGCTGGACAATTAATTGGTGCCAACAAAGTATACATGCATTCGGGCTACGAAGCCACACCTTTTGGCGGTGCAATAAATTGGGTAGGAAATTGGGGCCAAGACGATGGAATAGGACAAATGGATTCTCTGGGAAATAACCTTTGGAGAATAACCATCAATCCAAATTCTTATTACAATGTGCCGGCAAACGGCCCAATAAACGGCTTCTTTTTGGTATTTAGAAATGCCGATGGAACTCTGGTAGAAAACAACGGAGGAAACAATATTTTTCTTTCTAACCAAGCCACTCCAGCCACATCTTATGAAGGAGTAAGTGCCACAAAAACCTTATCCGAATTTACTTCAATTGTTTGGTCAACTGGGGCAAATACTTCTACTATTTTAGTTTCAGAAAGCGGAACGTATTGGGTGCAACTTACCAATTCGCAAGGATGTGTGGCAATAGATACGGTGGTTGTAAATGCCAACAATATTCCTTTTGTGAACATAAGCGGAAATTTAATTATATGTGAAGGAGAATCTACTGCGCTAACTGCAACACCCGGTTTTGTTTCCTATTCATGGTCAAATGGAGTTAATAATTCTTCTGTTACATTAAACCAACCGGGAAATTATGTTTTAACTGTAACAGATGCAAACGGCTGCACAGGAATTGATGTGGTAGATTTAATTGAATTGCCTGAGCCATTAGCTGAATTTACGTTTACCAATATTGGACCCAATTTTACATTTACTGTAACCAATCAGTATCCAAATGCCCAGTATTTTTGGGATTTTAACGAAGACGGTGTAAATGATAATGTTACAAATTCTACAAATCCTACCAGAGGTTTCACTACAAA